>JADHQW010000097.1 GCA_016777705.1 Alphaproteobacteria bacterium
ATCGATGGATTTATATTTTCTAATGCCCAAGATAAATTTACAGTCCAATCTAATGCAACACAATCAACATTACTTTCATATGAGTACTTAATTAGAGATCCTCCAGATTTAAAAGGAAAACCAATAACAGGAATATTAACATTTCTGGATCTTAATAGATGAATTATTTTAGCTATTGGATCAATAGCTAAATTTTTAAAAAAGTTATTTGGTATCATATGAGACCAAGAATCAAAAATCATTAATACATCTGCACCAGCTTTTGCTTGCATTTCCAATTTGTCTGTAATGTATATTACTAGAGTTTCAATAAGTTCTTGAAACCATACATTAGAACCCCAAATTGCCTTTCTAGTGTTAATAAAATCTTTGCTACTTTGCCCTTCAATCATATAACAAGCTAAGGTCCAAGGTGCACCTGAAAAACCAATTAAACAAATTGACGGCGGCAGGTCTCTTCTTAAAGTTTTTATTGAATTTTCTAAAGGATTTAATAATAAAGGAATATTAATATTTTTTATAATTTTGCTTTCGTTAGGTAACATTGGATCCATAGTTGGACCAACGTTTTTTGTAAATTTTACATTTCTGTTCATTGCCCAGGGTATCATTAAAATATCAGAGAAAACTATAGCCGCATCTAAGTTATAATATTTTAAAGGGAGTTTTGTGCTTTCTACAATAAGTTCTTCATTTAAACAAAAATCTATAAAGTTTTTTGCTCTTGATCTAATAGAGTAATATTCTGGGATATGTCTACCAGCTTGTCTTAAAAACCATATAGGTGTTTTTTGATAAACTTTATTTTTAAATAAATTATTTATTTTATTCACAATTTTTATCTTTTAATTATTTTAAGTAAAATTAGTTGTTATTGATGTATATCGAATTTCTGTGGATAAA
The DNA here is from genome assembly GCA_016777705.1 of Alphaproteobacteria bacterium. GTDB lineage: Bacteria > Pseudomonadota > Alphaproteobacteria > Puniceispirillales > Marisalimonadaceae > Marisalimonas. Next base: position 904 of record JADHQW010000097.1, read on the forward strand.
TACTTTATTATAATTTTATCAACAAGTTGTCATTTTATTAAGTGTTAGTTGTATGTAAAAAAAATAAAATATCCACAAGTAAATAATTCTATTTATATTTTTATTAAGATGTTCTTAAATTATTAGTATTATTGTTTATCTATAGTTAAATTTCAATAAAGATAATATTTATAATTATATTAACATATTATCAACAATTTAAAAAAGGCATATCATGATTATTATAGGTATTACAGGATCAATTGGAATGGGAAAATCTACCATTGCATCTATGTTAAAATTTTTTGGTATACCTATTCATGACTCTGATTTGGTAGTAAAGGGGTTGATTGAAACTAATGCTTTAGTATTTAAAGAAATTAAGAAAAATTGGCCTGAAGTAATTGATATAATAGATAGTAAGGAAATTATTAATAAGGGAAAATTAAGTGAAATAATTTTCAACAATATTAAATGTAAAGAAAATTTAGAAAAGATAATTCATCCTTTAGTAAATAAAAAGAGAAAGATGTTTTTAAAAAAATATGAGTTTAAAAAAAATATTGTAGGTATGGATGTCCCGTTATTGTATGAGACTGGTTTAAATAAAATATGCAATTATATCTTTTTAGCTTTAACCTCAGAAGAAAACCAAGCGAAAAGAGTTTTAAAAAGAAAAAAAATGACTAAGGAGAAATTTATATCAATAAAAGAAAACCAATGGTCTGATGAGATGAAAAAAGAACAAAAACCATATATAATAAACACAACCTATGGGAAGATATCAGTCTTTATTTTATTAACTTTTTTGTTATCTACAATTCTTTTTAAAGAAAAGGTTCTAAAAAAATGAGAGAAATAGTTTTAGATACAGAAACTACAGGTTTAGATTGTAGTAATGGAGATAAAATTGTTGAAATTGGTGTAATTGAGTTAGAAAATCATATCCAAACTGGCAAATATTTTCATTCTTATATAAATCCCCAAAGAAAATCTGACCCAAAAGCAGAAAAGGTTCACGGGTTAACACAAGAATTTTTATCTGATAAACCTTTATTCCATGAAATTGCTGAGGATTTTTTAGAATTTATATCAAACAGTAAAATTATAATACATAATGCCCCTTTTGACCTAGGGTTTATTAATTCAGAACTAAAAAGTTGTGATATGACAGATATTGATGAAAATCTAGTTATCGATACTTTATTACTGGCAAAACAAAAGTACATAGGTCAATCAGTCAGTTTGGATGCCTTATGTCGTAAATTTAACATAGATATTTCAAACAGAACTATACATGGCGCACTTAAAGATGCAAAGTTATTGTCACTTGTATATCTTGAGTTAATTGGTGGAAAACAAACAAAACTAAATTTTTTGGATAATAATGAGACTATTAAAGATGATAACAATGAAGTTTTTGACTTAATTAATTTTTATAATAATAAACCAATTATACCGTCCAAAAGAGTTAATCTTAACATTAATGATAATAAATTACATATAGAAAGTATAAAACAAATACCGCAAAGTATATGGGAAACTCTGAAAAGTTAACTTTTTATTAAGTTGAAATTAACATTATCTAAAATTATAGGCATAAATCCGCCATTCTGAGTTACACTTGCTATTATAGATCTGGCGAAAGGAAAAATAATTCTTGCCCCCTCTGATACTAACTTTTTCTTATCAACAAGCTTTGTGTTTTCTGACTTAAAAAGTCCATAATAATCTAATTCTAAATGAAATACTGTATTCTTTTCTTTTTTAGATTTACAATTAATAGTAATCTTAATGCTTACTCCGAAATTAATTTCCCCATAAGGTTCATGGATAACGTTAATTTCAAAATTAGTACTATTTTCGTTAATATCAAAGTTTTGAGTTCCATTTTTTTGAAAATTTTCGTAAGATAAATCTTTAATATATTGATTTAATATTATCAAGTTACTTGTTTCGTCATTTACTACTTTATCCATATGGTTCTCATTTTAACTAAAAGTTAACCTTTATAACGTAAATTGACAATAATACATATTAATTTTTAAATTTTTTTGTATAATGTTTATTTAATCAATTTAACAGTGGTGGAAAATTTAATATGCAAAATAGTCTTCCTTATTTAGATATTTTAATCTTTGGGGTTATAGCAGTTTTTTTAATATTCAGACTTAAAAATATTCTTGGTACCAAAACAGGATATGATTCCTCTGGTGCTGAAAAAGATAATAAAAGCTCTAATATAATACCACTTAAACCAGTTGAAAAAAACGAAAAATATAATTTAATAAGTAATGATTTAGATAAAATTAAAGAAATTGATCAGTCATTTAATGCAGACGAATTTTTATCTGGATCAAGAACATTTTTCAAAATGGTTTTAGAAAGTTTTACTAACGATAACTTAGAGAAAGTTCAAAATTTCATAAAACCATCTGTGTTAGAAAGTTTTAAGAATGCAATTGATGATAGAAACAAGGAAGAAGAAACATTAACTATCGATCTTAAATCAATAGATAAGAATGAAATATTATCCCATAAAATTACAAAAACATTAATTAAAATAAATGTTATATTTGAGTCGAGACAGATCATAACACTAATGGATAAAAATGATAAATTGATTGAAGGTGATCAAGAAAAAGAAATAGTTGTTAAAGATGAGTGGGTGTTTGAAAGAAAAATTAAAAACGAAAATCCTAATTGGTCTCTAATTGAAACAAAAAGCCTTTGAATAATGGTTTTTATATCAAAGAAGGATAAAAAATCATGGCAAGATTATATTGATAACTTTGAACATTTCACTCTAAATCTTAAGAAAGATGATTTAAAAAAAGAAATCAAAATAAAAGATAAAAATTCTATAAAAAAAAATAATATCGCCAATTCTTATAAATTATTTAAAAAAGGTAAAATCAAACCTGATGGAGTGATAGATCTTCATGGTTATAGTCTTAAAATGGGAAAACAAAATTTAGAAAGTTATATTTTAAAATCCTATGAAAATAACCTTAGAAATATTTTAGTTATAACTGGTAAAGGTTTAAATAACCAAGGCGTCTTGAAAAAAGAAGTACCTGTATGGTTAGAAGAAAAAAAGATAAAAAATTATTTAATAAGCTTTGAAAAAGCTCCAAATAATAATGGTGGTTCGGGAGCCTTATTATTAAGAATTAGAAACAAATACAAATTTTAACTATAAGTTTTGGATATAAGTATGACAAAATTCAATGAAAATCGTATTGCTTTAATTAAAAGAAAAACTAATGAGACTAACATTGAAGTAAAAGTCAATTTGGATGGTGATGGTAAAAATTTTATAGATACTGGACTTCCATTCTTTGATCATATGCTGGAACAATTATCTAAACATAGTTTAATAGATATCCAATTAAAATGTATAGGTGACTTACAAATAGACGCTCACCATACTATGGAGGATATTGGTTGGGCTTTAGGCAAAGCTATCAATGATGCTTTAGGAAATAAAAGAGGTATTAAACGTTATAGTTTTAATTATTTGCCAATGGATGAATGCCTTACTAGATGTTGTATAGACGTATCAGGACGACCCTGGTTAATCTGGAATGTTTTTTTGCCTGGTATAACAATAAAAAAAATTGAAACTGAAATATTTAGGGAGTTTTTTCAGTCACTTTCCCAAGCTGCTGGATTTACATTGCATGTTGAAAATTTATATGGAACAAACACCCATCATATTTTAGAATCTTGTTTTAAATCACTAGCCATTTCTTTAAGAGAGGCTATAAAAATTGATCCTCAAAACTCCAATAATATTCCTTCTACCAAAGGTACATTATCTGGGAGCAATTAAAATGAAACTAATTATAATTGACTATGGGTCTGGAAATTTAAAATCTGTAGAAAATGCTTTTAAAAATTCTATATTAGAAAATAATTTAAACTTTAGTGTTGAAGTTACAAGTGAATTAAAGTCAATTAAGAATTCCGATCTATTGGTACTACCTGGTGTTGGTTCTTTCCCAGATTGTAAAGAAGGGCTCCAAAAAATCCAAGGTTTAATAGATGTTTTATTTGATGAGGTTATTATAAAAAATAAGCTTTTCTTAGGTATATGTGTAGGCATGCAACTTATGGCCGAGTATAGTTTGGAAAAAGTAAACACTGATGGTTTTGGTTGGTTTAAAGGTAATATAGAAAAAATAAATAATAACGGCACAGATTATTTGGGAAGAAATTATAAAATTCCTCATATGGGATGGAACAACTTAGAAATAAGTGAAGAAAGACATCCTATTTTGAAGAACATAACAGAAAAAGAACAATTCTATTTTGTGCACTCTTATTATTTTAAAATTAAAGAAAAAAATAGAGTATATGCTAATACTAACTATAATCATAAAATTCCAGCAGTTATAGCTAAGGATAATTATGTAGGTGTTCAATTTCATCCAGAAAAAAGTAGTTTTTCAGGCCAAAAACTTATATCAAACTGGTTAATGTGGAAACCATAAATTAATTGCGAGACATAACATGGTTAAGATAATAGAAAATGTGAAAAAAAAATATAATGTTAAAGCTGAACTTTGTACGAGCTTAAACAAAGTTGATTTACAAGAACTTTGTGACGCTACAGAAGAAGCCATTTTAGCTGGAGGAGGCTTTGGTTGGATATCTCCTCCTGCATTAAGAACACTACAAAATTATTGGAAAGGTGTATTATTAATACCTGAAAGAACTCTTATAATTGGAAAATTAGATAGTGTTGTAGCAGGATCTGTACAATTAATTAAACCAACTAAAAATAATGAAGCTCAAGCACATTCTTGTATTTTAAGTACTTTTTTCTTTGCATCATGGGCACGAGGTTTTGGTTTGGCTAAAGCAGTATTTGAAAAAGCAGAAGAAAAAGCAAAAAAAGATGGGTTTAAAGTCATAACTTTAGAAGTTAGAGAAACACAGCATCGAGCTATACAATTGTATGAACAAGCAGGTTTTGTCAAAACTGGTTCTAATCCCAAATCAGTATTTGTAAATGGTGAGTATATTGCGGGTCACTATTATTATAAAGAATTAGAAAAATGAAATACAGGAAATTCACTTTATATCCAGCCATTGATATAAAAAATGGAAAATGCGTTAGACTTTTATTTGGAGATATGGAAAGAGAGACAGTTTACCATGAAAACCCTCTTGATCAGGCCATATGGTTTGTTGATCAAGGTGCAGAGTGGCTTCATATTGTTGACCTTGATGGCGCTGTTGAAGGTAAGAATGTAAATAAATCTATAATTCAAAAAATGTTAAATCTTTTACAGAACAAAGTTCATGTTCAAGTAGGAGGGGGTATTAGAAACCTTGAAAATATAGATTTTTGGTTAGAAAACGGAGTAAATAGAGTTATTTTAGGAACTCTTGCTCTTGAAAATCCACATTTTATAGAAAAATTAAATAAAAATTATTACAAGAAAATAGTAATAGGCGCCGATGTAAGAGATGGCATGATCGCTTCACATGGATGGAAAAATCAATCGAGGGTTAAAGCTGTTGATCTAATAAGAGAATTTAATCCAAACATAATTAACTCTATAATTTACACAGACATATCTAGAGATGGGAGCTTACAAGGTGTAAGTTTAGATCAAACAATAAGTTTTTCAAAATCTATTTCACATCCAGTGATAGCTTCTGGAGGTGTTTCTTCTATTAAAGATATTATCGATTTAAGCAAGCAAGTTACAAACGGTATTGAAGGTGTGGTTATTGGAAGAGCTCTATATGATAAAAAATTTACCTTTAGTGATGCAATCAAATCTTTAAGAGTGGATACATAAATGCTTTCAACAAGAGTTATTGCGTGTTTAGATGTTCATGATGGAAGAACAGTTAAAGGAATAAATTTTGTAGATTTGCAAGATGCAGGTGATCCAGCAGAACAGGCAAAACTTTACAGTAAAGTCGGTGCTGATGAAATTTGTTTCTTAGATATTTCTGCAACTAATGAAAAAAGAAAAGCAATGTTGGATGTTATTTCAAAAACTGCTGAATCGTGTTTTGTTCCTTTGACAGTTGGTGGAGGAGTAAATGATATTAGTGATTTTAGAAATTTATTAAATTGTGGAGCTGATAAGGTTTCAGTTAATTCATCGGCTGTTTATAATCCAGATTTGATAAAACAAGCATCAGATAAATTTGGTAATCAGTGTGTTGTCCTTGCCATTGATGCCATTGATAATAAAAATATGTTAAGTGGTTACGAGGTAACTACTCATGGTGGAAAAAATAAAACAGACATTGATGTTTTGTCCTGGGCCCAGAAAGGTGTTGAAAATGGTGCTGGAGAAATTCTATTAACTTCAATGAGCGCTGATGGAACTAAAAAAGGATATAATTTAGAATTGACAAAGTTAGTATCAGATAATGTTTCTGTACCAGTTATAGCTTCTGGGGGAGCAGGAAATCCTCAAGATATGGTTGATGTTGTTTTACATGCAGGCGCCTCTGCTGTTTTAGCAGCTTCGATATTTCACTTTGGAATTTTTTCAATTCCTTCTGTAAAAAAAGAAATGGAAAAAAATGGTATTCAAATTAGAGATTGTGAAAAATAAAATGGATGATCAATTTGTTACTGAGCTCTTTAAATTATTAAAAGAGAGAGCAAAAATAAATAATAATTCCTCATACACTTCACAATTAATCAAAAATCCAGATTTATTGGCTAAAAAAATAGGAGAAGAATCCTCTGAACTGATTATTGATTTTATCAAAAATAATAAAACGGGCATTATAAATGAGTCAGCAGATTTATTATATCATTTACTTGTTATTTGGATATCTATGGGCATAAATCCTCAAGAAATTTGGGATGAATTATCCAAAAGACAATCACAATCAGGTATTGAGGAAAAAAAAAATAGAGGAAAAATACATGAATAATAGCTATGATAACAAAAATATTTTTTCAAAA
>JADHQW010000098.1 GCA_016777705.1 Alphaproteobacteria bacterium
AGAAGAACCTATTAATATTTGTTTTCCCTTAGTAAGTTTTTTTATCAAAAATTCTGCATCTTTATACCAATCTGTAAAACATGTATCATTTAAATTATTAGAAGAAAGTCCATGACCTGAATAATCAAATCTTAGAAAGCTGTGATTGCTATCTTTTGCCCATTTTTCAATAAAAAGTGCTTTTTTACCTTGCATATCTGACCCAAAACCACTTAGAAAGACGATACTATTTTCTTTTCCGATGCTCTGTTTGTATGCTATTTTGCTACCATGCGGAGTTTCTATAAAGTCTGTCATTAAAAATCCATTCGATTTAAGGTTAATAAGATGAGTAAAAATAAATATACCATAGCCCAAATATTACCAGCATTAAATACTGGTGGCGTCGAAAGGGGTGTTGTTGAAATATCTAAAGCATTGACAGAAAGTAACTTTAGATCAATTGTAATTTCTTCTGGTGGACATTTTGAATCACAGTTAAGAAGAAATGGCGCCATTCACTACAAGCTAGATGTACATTCTAAAAACCCTTTAAGGTGGGTAAAAATAAGAAATCAGTTAAAAGTGATACTAGAAGAAGAAAAAGTTGATTTGTTACATCTTTGTTCAAGAGCGCCAGCCTGGATTGCTTTTCCTTTAGGTTCAATATTAGATATTCCTGTTATTACCTCTGTTCATATGAGATTTAGAAGAACAAATATTTTCAAAAAAATTTATAATAGTGTTTTAACTAAGGGAGATGCTGTTATTGCTATATCGAAGCATATAGAAAAAAGTATTAAAACTGTTTTTCCCAAAGTAGCTCACAAAATCAATGTTATTCATAGAGGAGTAGACTTAGAATTATTTAATCCAAATAACATAAAAGCTGGCAGGATAATTGCCCAATCAAAAATATTAAACTTAAGAGATAATGTCCCTGTTATTGTAATGGCTTCACGTCCTGCTATGTGGAAGGGATACAGTGTTTTAATAACTGCTCTGTCTAAGGTTAAAGAAGACTTTCAATGTGTGTTGATAGGAGCAGGCGACGGTAGTACAAAGTTTCAAAATATATTAATTAATAAAATCATTAAGTTAAAATTAGAAGCTAAGGTTAAATTATTAAAATCAACTAGAGATATTCAAGCTGCAATGATTTTAGGTGATATAGTTGTGATGCCATCTTTGACCCCTGAACCATTTGGCAGAGTAATACTAGAAGCACAAGCTTTAGGTAAAATACCTATTGCGTTTGATCATGGAGGAGCTTCTGAAACCATAATTGACGGTAAAAATGGATTTTTAGCTAAACCTAATGATGTTGATAGTTTAAGCAAAAAAATTGCCTTAGCTCTTTCGTTGAAAGGATCCAAAATGGAAAAAATTGGAGAATTTGCTAAAAAAAATGTGTCTAAAAATTTTAGCCATGATAAGATGTGTAAGTTAACTTTATCATTGTATAAGCGGTGTCTTGCAGATTACAAAAGATAAATTTTAATAAGTAAGACAATGAATTATTTATACTGGATAAAATGCTTACAATTACATTACCTAATCAAGACAAAAAAAAATATAATCAACCTGTAACTTCTATGCAAATAGCAGAAGATATTTCAAAAAACTTAGCATCTAATGCTTTTGTTTCTCTTGTAAATGGTGAGCTTTGGGACCTCGAAAGAGTAATTGAAGTAGACAGTACTGTATCTATATTAACTCAAAAAAATAAAGAAATTCTTGATGTTATCAGGCATGACGCAGCGCATATAATGGCAGAAGCAGTTTTAGAGCTTTTTCCAGAAACACAAGCAACTATTGGCCCTTCAATTGAAAATGGTTTCTATTACGATTTTTTCAGAGAAAAAAAATTTTCTTTAACCGATCTTGAGATTATAGAAAAAAGAATGCATGAAATTGTTGATAGAGATGAAAAAATCTTTAGGGAGATTTGGACTAGAAAAAAAGCATTGGAACACTACAGTCAAAACAATGAAAATTTTAAAATCGAATTAGTTAATGCTATTCCAGAAGACCAGCTTATAACTTTTTATAGACAAGGTGATTTTCTTGATCTTTGCAGAGGTCCTCACACATCGTCGACTAAAAAATTAGGTCATGCTTTTAAATTAACTAAATTAGCAGGATCATATTGGAGAGGCGACAGCAAAAATTCTGTACTTCAAAGAATATATGGAACTGCGTTTTTAAGTGACAAAGATCTCAAAAATTATTTATTAATGATAGAAGAAGCAGAAAAAAGGGATCACAGAAAACTGGGTAAAGAACTAGACCTTTTTCATCTTCAAGATGAAGCTATAGGATCAGTTTTTTGGCATAAAAAAGGTTGGGCCATTTACCTTGAAGTTGAATCCTATATGAGAAGAAAACTTAATAAATCCGAATATGATGAAGTTAAAACTCCCCAAGTAATAGATAGATCGTTATGGGAAAAATCAGGACATTGGGAAAAATTTAAAGAACATATGTTTATGGCTAAAGGTGATGAAGATAAAACCCTTGCTTTAAAACCAATGAATTGTCCGGGTCATGTTCAAATTTACAAACAAGGTTTAAAATCATATAAAGATCTCCCCATCAGAATGGCCGAATTTGGTTCTTGTCATAGAAATGAACCATCTGGCGCTTTACACGGCATAATGAGAGTAAGGCAATTTACACAAGATGATGCTCATATATTTTGTATGGATAACCAAATAACATCAGAATGTGTAATATTCTGTGAGTTGTTACAAGCAATATATAAAGATTTTGGGTTTGCAGATTTAAAAGTTAAATTTTCCGACAGACCAGAAATCCGGGCAGGAGACGACAAAACATGGGATAAGGCAGAAAATGCACTTTTAGTTGCTATTAAAGCAGCAAACATAAGTTATTCATTAAACCCGGGTGAAGGCGCATTTTATGGACCAAAATTAGAGTTTGTTTTAACAGATGCAATTGGAAGAGATTGGCAATGTGGTACGCTTCAGGTGGATTTTGTTCTACCTAATAGATTAGGTGCATATTATGTAGATATAGATGGTCAAAAGAAAAATCCAGTAATGCTTCATAGAGCAATTTTAGGATCGCTAGAGAGATGGATAGGGATTTTAATTGAACAATACTCAGGTAGAATGCCATTATGGCTTGCGCCTATCCAAGTTACCATCTGTTCTATTACTAACAATACAAATGATTATATTCTTAAAATCAACAAAGATTTAGATAAAGTTGGTATTAGGAATGAAATTGATTTAAGAAATGAAAAAATTGGTTATAAAATTAGAGAGCACTCTAATAATGCAGTCCCAATAATAATCGTTATTGGCGATAAAGAACAAGAAACAAAAACTGTTGCGGTTAGATATTTAGGTTCCAAAAATCAAGAAAATTTAGATGTAGAAACTTTCATAGAAAATGTTAAAAGAAAATGTCTTCCTCCTGATTTAATGTAGTTGAGTTTTTTTTTTAAAAGTTGTTAACAATTAATAATAAAATAGTGTAATAGTAGTCAAACTGTAATTTTTTAGAGGAGATTTTCGTATAGTAGGCTTAAATAATACCCCACCAACTCAAGATGGTCCAAGAATCAATGAGTTAATTAGAGCTGAGAATGTTAGATGTATTGGAGCTGGTGGAGAGCAGCTTGGTGTTATACCAATAAGCGAGGCTTTAAAGATAGCAGAAGATGAAAGTTTAGATTTAGTTGAAATTCAACCAAATGTAGATCCTCCAGTGTGTAAAATTTTAGATTATGGTAAATTTAAATATGAAGCTCAAAAAAGAAAAAATGAAGCTAGAAAAAAACAGAAAATCATTGAAGTTAAAGAGATAAAGTTAAGACCTAACATAGATAATAATGATTTCACTGTAAAAATGAAACAGGTAAAAAAATTTATAGATAATGGTGATAAAGTAAAAATAACGCTAAGGTTCAGGGGACGTGAAATGACGCATCAAGCCCTTGGAGTTACAGTTTTAGATAGAGTTAAAGAAGATACTGAAGAATTATGTAAAATTGAAACTATGCCTAAGCTTGAAGGTAGGCAAATGGTTATGATATTAGCGCCAAAATAAAATTGTAAAAATTTAATTCAAATATATTCAACTTAGGGTTGATAACTTTGTAATGCTTATGTATAAGCATTTGATGTAACATTATAATTATGATTAAAGAGAATGAAATGCCTAAATTAAAAACAAAAAGCGGTGCAAAGAAAAGATTTAGCCTTACTGCAAGTGGAAGAGTTAAAGGAAGTCCAGCTTTTTTAAGTCATAATTTAAGAAAAAGATCTCAAAAAATGAAACGTCAAGCTCGTGGAACAATGATATTACAGGACTGTGACGCAAAAATAGTTAAACAGTTTATTCCGTACGCGTAAACAAGGAGAATCTCAATGGCTAGAGTAAAAAGAGGTGTAACAACTCATGCTAGACACAAAAAAGTAACGAAAGCTGCCAAAGGTTATTATGGTGCCAGAAAAAACCTTTTTACTGTTGCCACACAAGCTGTTGAAAAAGCTAGTCAGTATGCGTATAGAGACCGTAGAAACAAGAAGAGAATGTTCAGAGGTCTCTGGATTCAAAGGATTAACGCTGGTTCTCGATTATATGGTTTAAATTACTCTAAATTTATGAATGGTCTTAAGTTAGCTGGTATAGATATAGACAGAAAAATTTTAGCTGATATAGCAGTGTATGAACCTCTTGCTTTCGAAGAACTGGTATCCAAAGCAAAGTTAGCAGCTGCGTAATCTTAGCTTTTATCAATAATAGATTTAATTTATTATTGTTGCTTTAATTTCAGGTTTTAAACAATTATGATCGCTGAATTGAAAGATAAAATTTTAAATTTATCCAATGACATTAGTCTTTTAATATCAGAGTGTCCTAACTTAAATTCTTTAGAAGAAATCAGAATTAATGCTTTAGGGAAAAAGGGTTCAATAACTTCTTATTTGAAAGATTTAAGAGCATACGATGATAATTCTAAAAGAGAAATTGGATCAATAGTTAATGAAATTAAAAATAAAATTAATAAAGAAATAGTTGATAGAACCCAATTTTTTAAAAAACAAATCCTTCAAGAAAAGATAAACACTGAAAAAATTGATGTTACTTTAACATCCTATGAAAATGAAACCGGTACTCTTCATCCTTTATCAAGAACTGTAGAAGAACTTTGTGCTATTTTTGCAGACATGGGATTTTCTATTGTAGATGGTCCAGACATTGAGACAGATTATTATAATTTTACGGCTTTAAATATACCTGCTGAACATCCTGCACGTCAAGAACATGATACTTTTTACCTTCAGCCAAATAAAGATGGCAAAAGAAAAGTGTTAAGAACTCATACAAGTCCTGTTCAGATTAGGACTATGGAAAAAATTGATTTAGAAAATTTTGAAGAAATTAGATATATCATACCTGGTAGAACATATAGATCTGATCATGATGCAACTCATTCACCCATGTTTCATCAATGCGAAGGATTAGTGCTTGGTAAGAATATAAATATGGGCCATTTAAAAGGTTCTCTAATAGAATTTTGTAGAACTTATTTTAATTCAGAAAATTTACCTGTTCGCTTTAGACCTAGCTATTTTCCATTTACTGAACCATCTGCTGAAGTTGATATTGGATGTAGAAAAGAGAAAGATGGTAGTTTATCTATTGGTGAAGGTGAGGACTGGCTTGAGATTTTAGGCTCTGGAATGGTGCACCCGCGTGTTTTAGAAGGGGTCGGCATTGATCCATCTATTTATCAAGGTTTTGCGTTTGGGATGGGATTAGAGAGGTTGACTATGTTAAAATATGGGATTCCAGATTTAAGACCGTTTTATGACAGTGATTTAAGATGGTTAAAGCATTATGGTTTTATTCCTGTGGATAATCCAAGTTTGCACTCAGGTCTAAATGGTGTTTTTTCATGAAATTGACCTGGAAATGGCTGTTAGACCATCTTGATACAGACAGTAGTATAGATAAAATAATAGAAACTCTTCCAAAACTTGGTCTTGAAGTTGCCTCAGTTGTTAATTTAGCAGAGGACCTCAAAGAATTTATTTCCGTAAAATTAGTCGAAGTTTATAAACATCCAAACGCAGATAAACTTAATGTTTGTAAAGTGTTTGATGGACAAAATACATTTAGTGTTGTTTGTGGGGCTCCTAATGTAAGACAGGGTATGGTAGGCGTTTTTGCTAATGTTGGCACATTTATTCCAGGATTAAGTTTAACCTTAAAAAAGGGTAAAATTAGAGGCGAAGAGTCTTTTGGAATGTTATGTTCTGAAAAAGAGCTAACTATATCTGAGAACCATAATGGAATTATTGAATTACCAGACGATACAGTTTTAGGTTTATCAGTTGCAAAAGTGATGGACCTCAATGACCCAGTAATAGAGATTGAAATTACTCCAAATAGAGGTGACTGCCTTGGCGTAAGGGGTATAGCAAGAGATTTAGCAGCCTCTGGAATTGGAAAATTAAAAGATTTACAATATACGGAAATTAAAGGTGAATTTGATAGCTTTATAAATTGGAAAATAGACCTAAATGACACTGAAAAAAACTTATGTCCCAAGGTATTTGGAAGATCTTTTAAAGACTTAAATAATAAAGTATCGCCAGATTGGTTGAAAAACAGATTATTAGCTGTAGATCAAAGGCCTATATCCTCCCTTGTAGATATAACTAATTATATAATGATAGATATTGGTAGACCATTACACGCCTACGACGTAGAAAAGATTCAAGGTGACCAACTCATTATCAGACAATCTAAAAAAGATGAGAAGTTCGCCGCTCTTAATGGAAACACTTATAAATTAGATGAAGGGATGCTGGTCATTAGTGATGAACATGGTCTTGATGATTTAGCTGGGATTATGGGGGGTGAAAGGACAGGTGTAACAGATAGAACAACTAAAATGTTTCTAGAAGCTGCTATATTTGATCCTATTTCAATTGCAAAGACTGGTAGAAAATTAAATATAAATTCTGAAGCAAGGTATAGGTTTGAAAGAGGCGTAGACTACGATTCACCAGAAATTGTAATGCATTATGCTGCATCGTTGATACAAAAAATATGTGGTGGAAGTTTGAGTAAAATAGTTTCACTTCAACAAGAACGAAACAATAAGCTTATTAAATTCAATCCTGAGATTACACACAAACTCACTGGTGTAAAAATTGAAAATAAGATTTCTGAAGAAATTTTAACTAAATTAGGTTTTGAAATTAATTCTAATGAAATTATTTGGGATGTCATCGTACCTTCTTGGCGCTCAGACATAGATGGAGTTGCTGATATTGTTGAAGAAATAATAAGAGTAAACGGTTATTCTTCTATTCCCATAACAAAGTTATCAAGAAATAATTACATAGCTAAGCCAGCTATGAGAATAAAGCATCGTCAGGCTTTTTTTGCGTCTAGAACGCTTGCTAGCAGAGGATATAACGAAGTCATTACTTTTTCATTCTTAAATAAGACAATGGCAAAACAGTTTAATGGTGGTTCTGAAGTTCTCAATTTAGTAAATCCAATATCCTCAGAATTAACTGATATGAGGCCGTCAATACTTCCAACTTTATTACAGGCTGCACAAAAAAATATCAAAAAAAGCTCAGAAGACATATCTTTTTTTGAGGTAGGGCCAATTTTTATTGGTGATAACCCTGAGGAACAAATTAATACTATTACTGGAATTAGAATTGGGCATAAAATTAAAAAAGATTGGAAAAATGAGCCCGTTAAATTTGACTTTTACGAT
>JADHQW010000099.1 GCA_016777705.1 Alphaproteobacteria bacterium
AAAAGCATTTATGTCCCATTCTCTTGCATAAAATTGATAAGTTACTTTTTTATCAGAAAGTTGATTTAAAAAAGAACTATTTTTAAATATTTCGTTACCAACTGTCTCATGTGGTAAAATTAAGTTTTTAATTTTTTTTAATTCAATCCATCTTAATAAATTTTCAATCGTCTCAACTAATTCAATTTTATTATTATTATTAATAATATCTTCAAAAATATCACTTTCAAATTTATTTATTAAAGGGTTTCCATTCTTTAATTTAAATAAACACGTATGATAATTAATATTAAAATCTATAAATTCTTGATTTAATGTTAAATCATTATTGTTTAAAACTATTCCTAAGTTATCAATTTCTGTAATTGAATTTTCTTTAGAAAAATTTAAGTCTATAGCCTTTTCATGAGGAGTGTTTTTGGGTGATAAAGTTATATCTTCATGTAATTGTCCCTTTGGATAAAACCTATTATCAGTAAAATGTTTTATATTTTCAGCTCTTGCTATGTAAGGTTTCCCAATTGTTTGAATGCCTGCGACCCATCTCCAGCCTAGTGTATTAGATGCAGGACACCAATCAATTAAGTTATTTTTAAAAAAATTTGCGCCAGATTCCCAGCTATACTTTAAAGTAAAAATCCAAATACTAGCAAACCACATTCGTGAATGGTTATGAAGGTAACCTGTTTCAATTAATTCATCTTTCCAATGATCAAAGCATTTTATACCTGTTTTGGTTGGTATAATTTGATCGTAATGCTTTAATTCATATTCTTTATAAACATAAGGATGAGTTTCTAGCCATCCTTTCCAATATGTTCTCCAAAAAATCTCTTCAATGAATTTTTCTATATTTTCATATTTATGTTTATTTAAAATGATTTTTAATACTTCGTATTCACTAATAAATCTTCTTCTTAAATAAGGTGATAATCTAGAAACATTTTTATGAGGAATTCCATAGTCAAAATTCCTATCCGAAGAGTATGATAAAATTTCAGTATCACTAAATTGCTTTATGCTTTCTATTAACTTAGATTTACTCTTAGGGAACATGATTTTATATATTTGCAATAATTAAATATGAAAAAATTAACACTACGATAACTATAGATGAAAGTGCTCTTCTCAAATAGATATACCATTTTGGAAAAAACAAAATATCTTTGTATATTTCATCAATTAATTGAGAGATCATGAATCCTATAGATAATATTAATATACTAAAATTTTGTTCTAAAGATAATATTATAATTCCAAATAATGCAGGTGTTATTGACCAAATAAGTGTGAATATTTTAAATCTACTTGAATAATTAGTAGTTTTTTCAGATTCAAGTATCATTCCCCAATAAACAGATCCTAAAAAGGTCAAAATAATTACGCCATAATTTTTAGTAAGATTAATCGTAAATAATAGATTTGGATAATTAAACCATGTATCAATTAACCCTAATATGAAAGGAGTTAATCCAAAAAATCCAAATAAAATTATTAATTTTTCATAATTTTTAAATTTATTATAATTTTCTAAAATATTTTTCATTAAGTTATGCTTATGGGAAATAGTAATTTAATTATATCTTTAATTATAATTAATGTTGATAACAATATTTTAAAAGCTAGAGAGCCAAATAGTCAATGGATAACTGTATTGTATGTAAAAGTAAATGTTTAGATATTTTTTTAAAAGTCGATGATTTAACTTACTGGAAATGTAAATTTTGTGAAGCAAAGTTTTTGGATAAAAAAAATTATATTAGTTACAACGAAGAAAAAAAACATTACTTAAAACACAATAATAGCCTTAGTGATCAAGGTTACAGAGATTTTCTTCAGTGTCTTATTAAACCACTCAAAGATAAAATATCAAATAATGACTTTGGTTTGGATTATGGATGTGGTTATGCTCCAGCGCTTGCAGATATATTCAAAAAAGATGGCTTTAATATTGATGTTTATGATCCATTTTTTTTTCCTAATCAAAATATTTTTCTTAAAAAATTTAAATTTATTGCTTGTTCTGAAGTTGTTGAACATCTTTTCAAACCATACGAAGAATTTATTAAAATTGATAACTTGATGGACTTGAATGCCTGGTTTGGGGTCATGACTTCATTTATGACTGAAGATTTTTTATTTAAAAATTGGCATTACAGAAGAGATCCAACACATGTAGTTTTTTATAAAAAAAAGACATTTAAGGTCATAGCTAGTCAACGTCGTTGGAAAGTTTTATTTCCATCAAAAAATATAGCATTATTTAACAAAATTGATCTTAGTTAATATTTTTGTGCTAATTTATTTTAGTCCTACTAATAAAACGTGATAATAAAAGAAACTTTAATATATTATGGTGAAATCTAAAGTAGAAAATCAACCTTTGTTTGATGGTAACGACAAATTATTTAAATTCTATTTACAAGATTGTAAACTTTACTTTGAATACGGTGTTGGGTTATCAACAAGCTGGGTATTTGAAAACTCTAATGCAAAAATTATAGCTGTTGACACTGATAAAGAATGGATTAGTCATGTTGATAATAGAGTTGATAATTTACGCGTCAAATTAGTTTGGGTTAATCTAGGAGATTTAACAAAGTGGGGTCGCCCTAATTCTTATAAATATAGAAATAATTTTATTGATTATGTAAGTGGTGTTTGGAACTTTAAAAGCCAAGCAGACGTAATATTAATTGATGGAAGGTTTAGAGTGGCTTGTTTTTTGTATAGCTTGATACACTCTAAAAAAGATTCAATAATTATATTTGACGATTACTTTAACCGATCATGGTATCATATTGTTGAAGACGTTATTCCATTACACGATAAGTGTGGACGTCAGGCTATTTTTAAAGTTCCAGAAACTTATAATAAAGATTTAGCACAAGATTTATTAAGTAAATTTTTATATGTTTTTGATTAATCTTTGAAAAAATCACTCATTTTTGGTTGATATACATAACCACCTAAGTTTCTAAAATTAAATGTTAGATAAATAGAATCTTCTGCAAGTAAATCTCTGTCAGCAACTCCTCCACTACTCTTATATTCAAGTAATATTGTTAAACAATTACCAAACATATACCCTGTATCTGTATACTCTAAAGCTAGAGTTTCGCTTATTAATTCTTCTTTATTATTGCCTAGATCATATGTTTGGTTATAGGATGTTTTCCAACTTGAAAAAGTCTTAGAAACTCCTAATTTCAACTCTTCTCTATCAGTATTATTAGAAATAAAGCTACCATCAACAGATTTATGATTTGCAGAATACGACCATTCATTTATGGTTCCATTAAGCTTAAAATCTGAAGTGTCAGATTTCAAATTATGGTGGTTGTAAAGTGAGAACCATGAAAAATTAAAAAAAGCACTTGGATTCCAGTTAACAGAATTAATTATATGTGACTGTCTTCCTTGGTTAATGCTGTCAATATTATTTTGAGTACCGCTTATTTTTTGACTTTGACCAACGAAAAAATTAATATCTCCATAATTTTCGGTCATTACTAAAGTTGTTAAACCTGCATTAAATCGGTCATTACTTTGAATATTATCCCTACCTTGATATTGGTTGGTTAAAAATAAATTAGCCTGGTCTAATCTGAATTCAGATGAGTCCCTGTTTGGAACTTCGTCGGTTCTGTCAGTTGAAAACATAGAACTAAATTGAAGTTTAGGTTCAAATATAATTCCAACATTCTCATTTGCAAAATCATACTGTTTACTTGCAGCTATTGAAAATCCTGATGAAAATCTATCTATATATCTATTTGTATTTTCATCTGTTGAGGGTCTTCCTTGTATAGAATACAAATCTAAACCTACATTAAAATCTCCCTCAATTGTTATATCATTAAGATAAACCTTTTTATTAATCTCTCCGAGTCCAGACCAGCGCTTAATGTCATAACCTTCATCATTATAAATTGAATGAGCTTTTAATTTAATATCATAGTTATATTTTTGGTTATTGTTAAAAATATGATGAGATATTGAAGGTGCTAGAGTGGGTTCATTGTTGCTTTTAGTACCGTTTAAATTTTGAATATTATATATTTCTATATTTGAAATCGACTTTTGATTTACCTTTTCTAAATTAATGAAACTTTTATATGTTGAATCACTGTCAAAACCATATCTTCTCATAAATGTTTCTTGATCAGCATATTTCCCTTCTAAAGTCATGTTCCAGCCGTTTCTTAAATTAGACGTAGCAGAAAGGTTAACTCCAAAAACATTATCTCCTACAGATTTATTAGTATCTAGATTTCCTTTAAAAATATTAGTTTCTAATGAAGTAGTCTCATATTTTTTTCTGATGTTTAATTGATCAGCATGACCCGTTTTCCCATTTTGGTGAGTAGTAAACGTCATATCCCAAGTTGGGTCGTTTTCAGGAGCATAGTAATAAGGTACTTTAATATGAAATCTATTTTGATTTGAGTATCCATACTTTGGTGTTAAAAAACCAGACCTACGTTTAATAGTCCAATCTGGAAAACTTAAGTAGGGAAGATAATAAACAGGCAAAGAAAAAATTTTCATGACAGGGTGAGTAAGATAAACAGTTTGTGTTAAAGGGTCATGTTTAATTTGTTTAGATTCAATTCTCCAAATAGGGGTCTCACCATCTTTTACATTGCATTCACAAGCTGAATAAACTCCTTCATTAAAGAAACTCTCTCCGTTATCATTTCTACGAAGTTCTGGAGATGTTATATAAGATTTATCAGCTAACTTGGCATATAATGGTGATGCAACAATTGATTTAAACTCATTTGTAAGAACTACTTTATCTGACTCGTATATCGAACCATCTTTTTCTGTTAGTAAAACATTCCCAATAGCAACCGCTTTATCAGTTGTTTGGTTATATTCAACCTTGTCAGCAGTGATTTTACGTGCATCTGATGTGATGACTACATTTCCAGTTGCTGTCATTACATTTGTGCTGTCATTTACCTGAAGCTTATCGCTTGTGAAGTTAATATCTTCAGACTTAGAAAAAGGTTTTTTGTTATTTTGAGCAATAGCATTTTCGCTTATAAAAAAAATCAAAAAACAAAATAATCTTAAAAAAAACATTATTATCCTTATAGTTATTTATTTATACATAACGTATTTGAATATTAAATGACACTATTAATTGTTAAAATAAAACTTTGCCTGGGTTCATTATACATTTTGGATCGAGTTCTTTTTTTATTGTCTTCATCAAAGAATAAGCCACACTGTCTTTATGCTTTTCTAAGCTTTTTTTCTTTAATTGTCCCACGCCATGTTCTGCAGAAAAAGAGCCATTATACTTATTAACAATTTCATAAAGTTTATCTGTAAGCTCAAGACTTTTACCATCAAATCCATCCGGCAAAGATCCATTACCAAAAACATTATAATGAAGATTTCCATCGCCTAGATGTCCAAAATATATTGTTTTTAAGTTAGGTAGAAAGTTAGTAATCATTTTTTGTGCATCTTTATGAAAACTTTCTATCGACGCAACAGGTAATGAAATATCGTGCTTTAAACATTTGATAAGTTTAGATTTCTGAAGTTCTTTTTTTTCAGATTCTGCACCTGCTTCTCTAATTGACCAGATTGACTTTTTTTGGCTCTCATTTTTACAAATGGTTGCGTCAGATATTAAAGCACTTTCTAGACAGGTTTCTAAAACATTTTCAATTGTGTCTATCATTGGTATTTGACCATTCTTATCTGGGATAATTTCATTTTCAGAGAAGCTTGAAATGTCTATTAAGATACCCATCTCGGGTGTTTTTTCTAGAGGCATTACAATATTATCAATATTATTTTTAGCGATATTCCAAAAACTCTTAGGCATGAGTTCAAAAGATTCTATTCTGTCTGGAAAATGAGAGGTGAATACATTTAAAAGTTTAATTGCGTTTGAAATCTTATCAGCGTCGACAAACAAGGTTGTTATCATTTTAGGTAATTGAAAAAGTTTTAATGTGGCTGCTGTAATTATTCCAAGTGTTCCTTCAGCCCCAATAAAAAGATTTTTTAAGTCGTAACCAGTATTATCTTTTTTTAATTCAGACAATAGGTTCATAATTTTACCATCAGGTAGTACAATTTCTAATCCAAGACATAGTTCTCTAGTATTTCCATATTTTAATACGTTAACTCCTCCGGCATTAGTTGATAGGTTGCCGCCTATCATACAAGAACCTTGAGCTCCTAAACTAAGTGGAAAAAATAAATTTTGTTCTTCAACTATTTCGTGGATCTTTGATAAAATCATGCCTGAATCTACAGTAATAGTTTGGGCTTCTTTGTTAAACGCTCGTACGTTATTCATTTTTTCTAAAGAAATTATAATTGATTTTCCAGATTGATCTGGGGTAGCTGCTCCACAAAGGCTTGTATTTCCACCTTGAGGTACAACATCAATTTTATTTTTGTGAGCAAACTTGAGTATTGAGGAAACTTCTTTAGTATTAACAGGTCTTAATACAGCAACAGCTTGTCCAACATATTGTTCTCTCCAATCTTTAACGTACTTAGCTTGTTCTTCTTTATCAAAAATTGGGGGGGTTTTTAAGTTTAATGATTTAAGAGAATTATCTAAAAAATTATTTTGCATTTGTTTCCTAATAAATGATTTATTCTTTGTAAGATGCTCTTGTTAAGCGATCATTTAGTGCAATGCCAAGACCTTTTTTTGGAATAGGCATAACTTGTATTATTTTAACTCCACAAGAGTCCAAATATCTAAGACCTGAATATAATAAATAACAAGCTTGAACTAAATTACCTTCAGGACTTAAGTTAAACACATTTTGATTTTTCTGCAATGATTTTGGATAGTTACCAAAAGTTAACCAACCACTATTACTAATGTTTATTTTTTGATTTAAGTATACCTTAGCATTAGGTGAATAATGGCTATTTAATTGTCCAGGTGAGAGTATAATTTCATTATCTTTAACGTTTAGAACTTTCCTTTTAGTTGCATCCAAAATCATATCAGATGTAATTGAGCCATGCCTAAGAATAATTGGGTTTTCTCCTCTACAATCCACTACAGTAGATTCAATGCCAATTTCACAAGATCCATAATCTAAAATTTTTTCTAACTTCCAACCTGGACCTTTGAAATGAGGGCCAAAGTCATCTTTAGAATGTTGAGCTGAAGTTGGGCTTACGCCGCCAGACTTGTTGGCGCTAGGAGCCAAGACTGGAACAGTAACTTTCTCTAATAAATCCAAAGCAACAGGGTGTGATGGAACTCTTATGGCAATAGAGCTTTTACCTTGAGATAAGGTGTCTGACAACTTTGATATTTTTGTTTGTAACACAATAGTTAGAGGTCCAGGCCAAAACTTATTAGTTAATACATGTGAGTTTTCAGTAAATTGTGCGTATTTTTCGGCTTCATTTTTACTAAATGTGTGTGCAATTAGAGGGTTATTTAAAGGTCTGTCCTTGGCTAAATAAATGCTTTTTATAGCTTTTTTATCATTTCCAATAGATCCTATTCCGTAAACAGTTTCTGTAGGGAAAACTAATAAATTTTTATTTTTTAGTACTTTAACTCCTGTTTTTAAATCATCTTCATATTTGTTTATGTCAATTTTGTTAAGACATAACAAAAGTTTAGACGGAATTCTTTGTTTTGTCTTTCCAAAGGCTAAAAAGTTTTTGTTTTTGAAATTTACTTTCCCATATTGTATTTCTAAACCAAACTCTGAAACAATATTACCACCAGC
>JADHQW010000100.1 GCA_016777705.1 Alphaproteobacteria bacterium
GATAAACATCTATACGAACAATTTAAAAGAGTTGCACAAAAAGATATGCGTAAATACTCAAATATCGTGGAAGGTAGTATTCGTAGATATGTGCAGAGTAAGGTTTAAATGGTGGCATCTATTAAATGCCACCAATAGAGATTAATTTACTTTATTATTCTTTTTGAACTGATTGAGTTCATTGACTAGATATATTTCATTAGCATGTTTATTAATTACTTTAGCACTATCTTCTTTAGTGTACCAAGTAACCACTTTGCCAACCATTGGATCATCTTCTGTAAGACCCCAATCTAGTGCCATCTGTTTTGTTATTTTAACTAGTTTTGCCATTTTTCTCCTTTAGCGTTATTGTTTAATGTCTGAAGCAAGTAGAGTAATTTCTAAATCACAGACAATTACATCATAACAAATTCAAAATATTTTTCTAGTACTTGAAAAATGAAAAATTGTTCCTAAATATAATATTGTTAACCTTCTTAAAAAATAAAAAACTCACTTACATTTATGGAAAAATATAATCTACCGAAAGGTTGGAAATACGAAGTATTTGATAAAAAAGAAAATCCAATAGCAAAATACTATTCAGCACTAACTGATTATGGAGAAATGATGAAATTCTCCGAAATAACACACCCTAAAAATAGTAATATGTTTGCAGAATTTGATGACTATATAAACATCAAAAAAGAGGACTTAACAGATCTTTTCACTAACATCTGCATTTCTAGAGAAACTAGTTTTAAATAAATTGAAAAAGAAAAATAAAACACATCAAGAGTTAATAAAAGAAATATGGGACGATGCAGATAAAAGCGCTATGGAAATATTAGATGAACCTATTTACCTTAATTTAGACGATCCTTTTGATAATTTTTTTCCTCCAGAAGAAGACGAAAAATTTTAATTAAATAATATTCTTGTAATTGCAACTATTTTTGGAATTCTGAATAATTTTCTGCTAGTATTTTTATGTGCCTTTACAAAATAATAATTTATGGATTCTTTTCGAAGAAAGACCTAAAAATGAAGTTATAAAAAAAATTTTACAAATTTATATTAATAAAAATTAAATTAATTAATTAATATTAAAACTTTTTTTAATAATATTATAATCATTTGTGTTAACTTTAATTGGGGCATTAAGTAACTGTAAATTAGTCTTTTTATCCATAAAAGTCTCAAGTTTATTTAAAATTGGTTTTGCATTTATCCATTCAATTTCATCTAAATTTTTTAATATTTGTGTTTGAATGCATTTTATTAATTTAAAACTATAATTAAAAGTGTTTGGTAAATTGATTAAGTTATCATTTACAACTTTTCTTATATCTGAAAATTTCATTAATTTTGTAACATAAGTAATTAAAATATCTTCATTAGAAAACTTTTTTTTTTTAAATTTATCTAAATCTACTCCTAAATATTGAAATTTATGAATAGCATCTTCATTTCTGTTGTGGTAACTTTCTACGATAATCCAATAATTCATATGAGCAATATAACAGACCTAATAAAAAAAAGTCATCATGAAAAACCAAGCACATTAGATATTAAGTTAATAGAGAAAAAATATAACTGGGTTTTTGAAAAAAATAAAAATTGCATAATAAGTCCTGATAGCGATGGAATAATGAGTGCTTTATTAATGTCAAAATATCTTAATTGGAAAGTTAAGGGTTTTTATGATGGTAAGATCCTACTTTTCCACAAAGACATTCTTCCCAAAGATTGCATTTTTTTGGACATGGAAATTGCAATTTCATCAATAAAAAGTGTTGGACAACATTTAGTTGTTCCTTATCAAGACATTTATAAAGAATTTGGTCATGGGGCATTTGAAAACTGCTTATCACCTAATCAAATTAGAGGGTATGATAAGAAATTCTTTAGATTAAAATTTCCTATGGCAACTGTACATTTTTTAATTTCAATACTTCATTATAATTGTGAAATAAAATTATCTGAAAGAGCAATCTATCCATTATTATTTACTGATGGATTATTTAACGTTTTATTTTCTTATCCAGAGAATGTTGCAGATTGGTTCAATTTTTTAAAGATAAATTCAAAAGACAATCCATTAAATATTTTTTTTTATCAAAATAAAAATACCATAACACACATTATGAAAGGTATGCAGGGGTTTTTTGACAAAAGGGATGAGTGTGGTGGAAATAAAAAAATTGGTAGAGGTGACAAACTTATTATTTCAAATAAAAATGGCGATCACATTAATTTATCAAAATCTTCAAATTTTTATAATATTGATGAAGAAAATACTAAAAATATAAAAAAATTTATCAAAATCATTTGTGATGAGTTTGAATGGGAATTTAATGAAAATGATTTTGTATTTAATGATTTTAATTTAATTAAATTTGAAAAAGATAGTCTAAATTCTACTGATAATAATAAAAAAAATCTAACCAAAGAAAATGTTAAAGAAATATATAAAAAAAAAATATTCTCATCTGCTCAAACTGCCGGATCAACATTTGAATTTACATATTTGGGAAATATGGAAGAAAATAAGGACCTATTCTATTAAGTCTACTTGAACATTCTTAATTCTTTTTGATGCGATATCGCAATATGTTTTACTTATATCAAATCCAATAAAGTTTCTTTTTAATTTTATTGCAGAAACTGCCGTTGAACCAGATCCCATAAATGGATCTAATACAATTCCGCCTTTTTTACAAAAACAATTAATTAAATCATAAGGAATTTTATCAGGAAATGGTGCGGGGTGCATTCTCTTCAAATTATCTTTATCACCCGCATTTAAATAATCCCAGACTGTGCCTCTGCATTTCATTTTATTAATTAATAATGTGGTAGTCTTAGTTGTAGAACCATCTGTTTTTCTATTACCACTCCCTATCATTGTCTTTCCTCCGTGCTTAGAAGGAATTTTAAGTGGTGTTTTATTAAAATAATTTGGTCTTTCGCCCTTTAAAAATAAATGTATGTATTCGTGATCAACTCTAAATCTTTTTGTCCACCAAGCACCTTCGGAACCGTGTTTTCTATATATTACAGTTTCAAATAATTTAAAACCAATCTTGTCACACCAGTTAACTGCTGTTTTAAAAGTTGTTAAACTCTTACCAAAGTTTTTAGTTTGATCTTGTAAGACTACGGCACAAATTGAACCGTTTTTTAATACCCTAAATATTTCTTCTCCAGTACCATCTAAATCGAATGCCTTTTTTTCATAATCTCGTAACTGATCATACGGAGGCGATGTAATAACCATATCGACAGAGTTATCTTCAATTTTGTTAAGTCCTATAATAGAATCTGAACAAATAATTTTATTCAAATTTTTTTTTAAAAAATTCATTTGAGGTTAGTATCTTTTTAAATATAACTATATTTATTATTTTAGGCAGTCAAATTTTAATTTGTATTTTAATAATTTACAGAAATTATTCAAAAGAACTAATTGTTCTTTAGTTGTGGGATAAGTATCTAACAATCTAGGATTAAAAATAACAATAGATATTAATTGAGATCTTGATAATGCAACATTCAATCTATTTCTATCAAAGATAAAATCTAAGTTTCTTGGCAAACACTCCGAATCAGACGATGTCATTGAAATTATTGTAATTGATGCTTGTTGTCCTTGAAATTTATCAATAGTTCCTACTCTTGCACCCTCGTCTAGTTTGGATGTTAGATAATTAGTCTGTGCATTATAAGGACTGATTACTAGTATATCATCAATATTTAATTGATGTTTTTTTCCTTTAGTATCAATCAGATCTCTTCCTAAAAAGTCTTTTACTAATTTTTGAACAATTTCTGCTTCTGCATTACTTTTTTGACTGTTACCTTCGTGATCTGCCTGAATGTAAAATATTCCTTCACTGTGAATACACGGATGTCCATCAAGATTTATTGATCGAAGTTTATTGTCTTTATGACAAACTAATTTATCATCATAAAAATTATGCGAAATAAACTCATTTATTTTTGGATGTAATCGATATGTTGTATCTAAAAATATACCTTTATCTTCTGGTATCGTTTCTAAATCGCCTAATAAAAAATTGAGAACTGATTTACTAGACTCACCTGGATGAACACCCTCTACTGGACTTGATAATTGATTTTGATCTCCTATTAAAACTATATTTTTAGCAACTCTTCCTACTGAAAGCACGTCTGCTATCGTAAATTGTCCCGCCTCATCTATGAACAAATAATCTAGTTGTTCATCATTTACCGTATGAACAAAATGATATTTTGTTCCTGAAAATAAACCTGCACCTTTGTTTTCATAATACGAGTGAAAACTTTTTGAATCATTAACAGAAGTGATAAACTGATTTTCATCAACATTTTTTTCTCTGTAAATAGTATCCTCATCTCTTGCTGAGTGTTTATTTACTCCATTAAATTTAAAATTATCATCTATCGCAAATGAAATTACTCTGTCGACTAGATTATGAATTACTTTATGAGAGTTGCCAGTAATACCAACTTTTTTATTATTTTTCAAAAGTTTAAGAATTGTATTCGCCGCTTGTCTTGTCTTACCTGTGCCTGGGGGACCTTGAATATAAATATAACTATTATCTAATTGAGAAATGATTTCTGGTATTTCATTATCATAATCATTTTTCTTTATAATTTTTTCGCCTTGTTTAATTCCCTTTATTTTTGGTATTTCTTTATTAAGAATGCTTTTAACTGCGTGATACTTATCTTCTAAATCGATTAAACTATTAACAAATTTAAAAGTGCTTTTTTCTAACAAGTCAATCTTAGCAGGTCCCTCTGGACCAATTGAAATTACATCAGGCAAATATCCTGACTTTGTTGCTCTCGAAAGTTTGATAATTCTTTCATAATGATCTATTGAAATAATAGTTCCTGCTCTATTAGGTTGAGAGACAAGTTCATTATTCGCTATATGTGCGGTTTCGCCTTTCTTTAATTTAAAATCTTGCTCTTCATACTTGTAAGTAAAAACGTAAGATCGTTTAACAGTTTCTGGATCACCAATTTTTTTCATATTGCCTATACATTCTGTATCCTCTGACAAATCTTCATCTGTTTGAAATTTTCTATCAAAATAACGTCTCCATTTAGGTTTGTTAGAGCGATAGTAAAAACCTAGAATATCGTGAACAATTTTTTGTAGATTTTTATCTTTAAGATCAGCATTTTTTAATCTTTCTTCATATTCTTTCATCTCAACTTCTCTTTCACGAAGTTCTAATTCTTCAATTTTGGGTTTAAACCAAGATAAATTTTTATCTCTTAAACTTAACAACCACTTATGAAGTTCAAGTGTAGAATGACAATCCTCTTTGTTATATTTCTCAATTTCATTAAGATATTTTTGTTCTTTGGTGTCTAACCAATTAATGTAATATTCTTCTGAAACATCACCCTTTTTTATGTCTGATGTTCTTTTAAAATTATAATATTTCTCTAAATCTTTTATCGAGTAACCTTCTGTCGTTAATATTGCTTGTCTTGCGACAGTGTACAAATCTACAAATTTATTTTTACTAAGATAATGAACTAGATCAGTTTCTTTAACTTTATGTTTAGAAGTTAGGTCATTTAATGCTGTAATTTCATAACTAGCGTAGTGATAAATGAAAGCATCAGGATATTTTTTAAAATGATTATCAACAAAATCAAAAAACTGAATTACACTATTTTTTTCTTCTTCTTGATTATGTGCCCAAAATGTTTTGAATTGTTCTTTTCCATTTTCTTCGTAATAAATTCCAAATAAATATTCTAATCCACCACCAACAACATAGTCTTGTACTGACTCGATATCGAAAAATAGATCGCTTTTTGAAGGTTGTGGTAATAACTTAAAACCCTTTATAAATTCCTGATCCTTAGTAATTAAACTATATTCAGGTTTTTTTGATTTTCTCTCTTTGATGATTAACTTTGCAAAACTTATAAATTTTTTTGATGTTTCAATATTAATATCTTCAAAAACTTTTTCTGCATCTTGTTGAGATAATTTTAAAACTGTATCAATTCCTAATTTTTGGAATGATCTTCTCGTATCTTTTCTCATTCCCCAAATAAGATCTAAACTATCATTTTCTTCCCAGATTCCTTTGCAATTATCTTCCCAAGGACACAAAGTGCAATAAGTACACTTTTCGGGTTTAGCAGTGTCAATCTCATATTCAATAAAATGTTCATATTTTTTTTTCTGCATTAAAACAAATTCAGAAACGTTTTCTAATTCGATGCTTTCTTTTTTCATTTCTTTAAGAACAATATTAAAATTTTTTGATTTAATGCCTTGAATTTTTTCTAATAGGTCTGCGTAAATAGCAACTTGGAATATGTGATCAGGTTTTACTTTTGTAGTATTTTTAGTATCTGAAACTTCATAACTATAATCACCTAGGTTTGATTTAACGTTACGATTGATCTCTAAAAAATCAAATTCTCCTCTCCATTTACCATCAATTAAATAACCACCCCTGATAATCTCATAACCTTCTTTCATACATTTAATTGTCTCTTTTGCGATATCGTCTTTTGAAGTTTTTTCATCTCCCTTTTTTAAATCTACAACTTTCGAATATTTTTTTTGGAGTTCTTTAAAATAATCATTTTCAAATTCGTTACCTTTTGCGAGACGTAACTTGTCACTTTCTGTATCTTCTGTT
The DNA here is from genome assembly GCA_016777705.1 of Alphaproteobacteria bacterium. GTDB lineage: Bacteria > Pseudomonadota > Alphaproteobacteria > Puniceispirillales > Marisalimonadaceae > Marisalimonas. The sequence goes on from JADHQW010000100.1 coordinate 6,672, forward strand.
CTTTTAAGTTTTAATTTCTCTTCATAAAATTCATTAAAAATTGTGTATTTACAATTCAAGTAACTTTTGAACATTGAAGGTGAATATAAATTTTTTGCCATAACTAGAGGTAATGCATTTTATAAAAATATACTAGTTACACTCGCAAATGCGTCTGTAACAATTGTTAAAAAACCTTTTAAAAATCTACTTTCTCATCAAAAAGAATATTCATCTCTTTAATTAAGTACTTAAATTTTCTTGGAAAACTCTCATATCCAGAACAATAAATTGCTCTACCCTTTTTATCTCTTAACTTTAATTTCCAATCTCTACCACAAGTTAAGGGTTGATATTTTGGTGTCCAATACGGATATTTTCTGTGCCAACTCCATACTCCTAACTCTTCAACTTTTTTCCAAAAATGATTTAATTTACTTTCATCAATTTTTGATGAATTTTCATCTAAACAAAAACTAAATTGTCCACCATACCACATAACATTTAGTTCAATTGCTTCTTCTTTCATATTTCATATTTCTCATCTTGAATTTCTGAACCAAAGAGATTATTTAATTCTTTAATAAAGTCATTGTAGTTATCAGGATATTTCATATGTCCATAAAAGTTTCTTGTTTTACCTTCTCTATTTCTCAGTTTAAGTTCCCAAGTATGACCATCTAAAATTCCTTCCATAATATATTCACTTTTCCATTTCCAAACTTGCATTTCATCCATTCTGTTCCAAAAATGTAAAATTTTATGTTCCTTTAAATCTACTATCTGTTCTGAACCTTCCTCTAATATTTTACCCTTGTTATTCTCTAACAATTCAACACTATTAGGAAAACCCATTGAACCACTTGAATAATAAATTAGTTCTTTTTTTATACTTTTCAATTTTCTAATAAATTATCATCTGTATGTTCTAATAAATCTTGTGGAAATATTTCTCCTGCCACAAAAAATTGTGCTGCACTACCTCTGGCATTTTTGTTATTTGGTTTTTTCTTAATTT
>JADHQW010000101.1 GCA_016777705.1 Alphaproteobacteria bacterium
GTTTTGGCAGACTCTGCAATCATCCTAGCTTCATACTCCATTTGTCCTTCTAATGAGTCTAAGAAACTGTTGTGAACCAAGTTTTTTAATTTACCAAATGCTAGAGACGGACCTTCTGACAATTTTTTAGCTAAATTATATGCTTCATGTTTTAGATCTTTAAAATCAACAACTTTGTTAATGAGACCCCATTCAAGTGCCTCATTTGCACTTAAAACCCTATTTGTTAATACAAGTTCTGTATATCTTCTTGCTCCAATAATTCTTGGAAGAAAGTAAGTAGAGGATCCATCTGGAGTTAATCCTATTTTTGAATAAGCTGAGACAAATGTAGCATTTGAGGACGCAATTGCCATATCTGCAAAACCAACAAAAGAAAAACCAGCACCAGCGGCAACTCCATTTACAGCTACAATTAAAGGTGCATTCATTCTTGAAAGCCTAGATATTGCCCCATGAAGGATTGTTGTAACTTCTTTTAGATGACTAGAGGTTTTCTCACCATATTTATAAAAAGAATTTACATCTCCGCCGGCACAAAAGGCATCTTCTCCTGTTCCACTCATCAAAACAGACCTAATATTAGGATTATCGTCGCATTCTAATGAGACTTGAAATAAGTCCTCTGCCATAGTTTGATTTAAAGAATTATAATGTTTTGGTCTGTTTAGTTCAATAAATGCAATATTATTCTCGATTTTAAAATTAATAGTTTCTAGGTCCATATTAAATTCCTTCAATGTTATTATTTGATATTTTTTAAAACTTCTTCTGTATGCTCTCCAAGCAATGGAGGAGATCTATAGAGCTGGGCCGGTGTTTCGGATAATTTCACTGGAAACCCTGTCATTTTTATCTTTCTTCCTTCTGGGCCAGATGAGCTTATCACCATCTCAGTATCTTTTATTAATTGACTATTAAGAGCTTCTGGAAGTGTTGCAACTTTAGCTGCAGGACAACCCGCATAATTTAATTTCTTAATCCAGTAATCAGACGTTTTCTGTTTCATTTTATCATTAATTATATCATTTAAACTTTGTCTGTTTTTCATTCTGTTTTCGTTATTTTTATAAATTTCTTGATTTAACAAATCTGATAATTCAATACATTCCAAAAAAATTACACAAAATTTATCACTTGCCGGAGCCACAGCCACCTCTCCATCTGATGATTTAAACAAGCCATAGGGTGCTAAAATAGGATGATTATTACCTGATTTTTTGGGAGCTGTGCCTTTTACAAAACTTTCGGATGATAAATAGGCCATCATCGAAATTAATCCAGACGTCAAGCTAGACTCAACCCTTTGACCTTGATTGCTTTTTACCCTTGACTGAAGAGCACACACAATACCAAAAGAACAATAAAGTCCAGCAACTAAATCTGAAATAGGCATAGCAGCTCTCATTGGGCCACTATCTTCTGTTCCGTTTAAAGACATAAATCCACTTAAAGCCTGAGCAATAAAGTCAAATGCAGGCCTTTCACTCATTTCGCCCTCACTACCAAAACCATTAACGCAAGCCCTGATTAGTCTTGGGTTTATAGATTGTAAAACTTGGTCATCAAAACCCATTTTAGCGAAAACCCCAGCCTTGAAATTTTCTACAACCACATCTGCATCACTTAGTAAAGATTTAAGAATTTCTTTGTCAGTTTCTTTATATAGATCTAATATTACAGATTTCTTGTTTCTATTAAATTGCGCAAAATATGAACTATACCCATCAATCATGTCACCTTGATTTCTAACATTATCACCTTTTGGAGGTTCAATTTTAATAACCTCCGCACCCATATCAGCTAGTAACATTGTACAAAAAGGTCCAGATAATACTCTTGTAAGGTCAATTACTTTTATATCTGAAAGAGCTCCATTATTATTATTATAGTTCATTTAGGCACCAACAGCTGTAGGCACTTCGTCCATGGAGTAGGATAATAGTCTATGGCCTGCTCTCATGACTTGGCCAGGAAGTTTATGCCCCACTAAACTTTCTACTTTTTTAGCAATAGCAATTGTTTTGTCTAAATCAATACCTGTTTCTATACCCATTTCATGTAATAAATAAATAAGGTCTTCAGAACAAATATTACCTGTTGCATTAGGAGCAAAAGGACATCCTCCCATTCCACCAAAACAACTTTCATAATCAGTAATACCTTCATTTAACCCAGTCATTACATTTGCAAGTCCTACTCCTCTTGTATTATGGAAATGTAAAGTAATATTAAAATCTGGAACATTATCCCTAATGGCGTTAATAGCATCTTTAACAACTACCGGGGTTGCCATTCCTGTTGTGTCACCAAGAGTAACTCCTTTGAAACCCATTTGTTTATACTCTTTAGAAATGTTAGCTAATTTTTTTGATGAAATATTTCCCTCAAATGGACATCCAAAAGCTGTAGCTATATCGCCTTGAATCGGTATATTGTTTTTACCCGCAATCTCCGCAATATCTCTAAAACCTTGGAGAGATTCATCTACACTTCTATTTACATTTTTTTTGTTATGACTTTCTGATGCAGAAAGAAAAACAACTATTTGATCAAGTTTTGCTTCAACAGCTCTCAAAGCACCCCTAGAATTCGGCACTAAGGCGGCTAACGTGGTTTTAGAACTTCTATTTACTTTACTTAATATTGATTCTGCATCTGCTAGTTGAGGAATTGCTTTTGGTGACACAAAAGAAGAAACTTCAATTCTAGGAAACCCTGCTTCAATAAGATTATTTATAATATCTATCTTATCTTCAGTTTTCAAAATAGTTTTTTCTGACTGAAACCCATCTCTTGGGCCTACCTCAGTGACCTTAACCTCTTTAATATTCATTAAAAAATTACCTCATAAATTGTTATAAAAAAAGATATTGTATTTTAACATTATTTTTTTAACTAATTAAACTCATAAAAATAAGTTTTAAAAATATTTAACATTCTCTTGACCTTTCTATTAATAAGTTGTGATATTGAAAACTTACTTTTTAACATAATTAATTTGGGGGTTTCAATGAAACGTATTTCAAGTGCAATCTTGGTTGCTTCTTCTCTGTTAGCAACTGCTTCAATTGCTAATGCAGACCAATTTATAAGAATGGTGTCTGGTCCATCAGGTGGGTCTTGGTACCCATTAGGTGCTAAAGTAATGCAAACAATGGAAAGCAATATAAAAGGAATATCTACTTCTAACACTTCTGGCGGTGGTATTTCTAACGTGTTGTCAGTTGATGGCGGAGATGCAGAAATTGGTTGGACATATGCACATACAGTTGCAAATGGATATTCTGGAAAAGGTAAATTTAAAGAATCTCATAAAAATGTAAGATATTTTGCAACCTTATATCCCGCGGCATTCCAAGTTGCAGTAAGAGCCGATTCAAAAATTAAAAGTTTTGAAGATATGAAATCTGCAAATATTAGTCCAGGAAAACCAAAATGGACTGGTACCGCTTTTTGCGAATCCATTTTAAAAGACTATGGATATGACTTTAATACTATAAAAAGCAATGGTGGTGTTGTTCATATGGTAAGTTACAAAGAATCAGTTGCATTAATGAAAGATGGACAAGCTGATGTATTTATGGCTGCAACTTCAGTACCTCAAGCAAGTTTTATAGAGCTGGAAAATAGTCCTGGTATTAGGTTTATTGGACTACCTAAAGATAGAATTGACAGAATTGTAAAGAACAATCCTGGATATATTTATGGTAAGATTCCTGCAAGTGCCTATAAATCTCTTGATAAAGATATACCAACTTTAGGTATTGTTACATCAATGATTGTTCATAAAGATCTATCTGATGATTTAGTTTATAAGATGACTAAGGTTTTCTGGGATAACCATGCCGAATTTGTAAAAGTTAAGGGCGTATGGAAAAAAGTACTAATGAAAGATGCTGTTAATGGTGCTGCAGTCCCTATTCATCCAGGTGCTGCAAAGTACTATAAAGAACAAGGTGTAATGTAAATTTAATATAAAAGGCACAGAAATGTGCCTTTTCCTCCCTAAAGTCTCAAATATACAATATGTCTCAAAATCAAAAAAAATTAGTTTATAATGAAGTCAAAGAATTAAGCTTTTTAGACGAATTAATAGAATGGAATAAGGATAAAACCTTTGCATATTGGTTAATAGTTATCTGTTCATGGTTATCAATTGGACTAGCTTTTTATCATTTATTTGTAGCAGTTTATGGTACACCTGAGGGGAGATCTTTTAGATCAGTTCACCTTTCCATAATGATGATATTAGCTATTTTTATTTATCCTTCATTTAGGACGAATATAAAAGAACCTATATTTATAAACAAAAATTCATCTGATTATTTAAGGTTATTTGGGTTTAGTTATGACTTTATAATGATTGGTTTTATCTTATTTGTTCAGTTTTGGACTATTTGGGATATTGAAGCCTTTACCATGAGATATGGTGATAAATATATTGGTGATATTATCACTGGTTCTATATTGATGTTTTTAGTATTAGATGCAACGAGGAGAGCCGTTGGATGGGCCATGGTATTAGTTGCTGGCTTCTTTATGATGCATGCTCTTTATGCGCATAAGTTTTTTGGTTTTTTCTATGGACCTCCAACAAGATTATCCAAATACATTGATACATTATTTATGACTTCAGACGGTATTTATGGAATACCTCTATACGTTGCTTCAACTTACATCGTACTGTTTATAATATTTGGTGGAATTCTTATACGTTCAGGTGTGGGTAGGTTTTTTGTAGATTTAGCCGTATCTTTAACCGGGCATAGAACTGGAGGGCCTGCGAAAGCCGCAGTTGTTGCATCAGGCATGACTGGGACTGTATACGGTTCAGCCGTTGCTAACGTTGTTACTACTGGATCCTTTACAATCCCGTTGATGAAAAATTATGGATACAGAGCTAGATTTGCTGCTGCAGTTGAGGCATGTGCTTCTTCAGGCGGACAAATCACACCTCCAATCATGGGTGCCGCTGCTTTTATTATGGCAGAATTTCTTGAAGCACCTTATACCTACGTAATCTTAGCTGCTGTTATTCCAGCATTCTTATATTTTGTGACTATTTATTTTATGGTTCACATTGAAGCAGAAAAACATGGCATTGAAAAAATTGATAAATCTATGTTGCCAAACGTATGGGAAGTTCTCAAAGATGGCTGGCATATGTTGCTTTCACTAGCAGTTCTAATTGGTTTACTAATTTATGGGAAAACTGCCATGACAGCAGGTTTTTGGAGCATAGTGTCAGTTATTTTATTAAGTTTTTATAAAAAAAATACACGGATGACAGTTGTAGATCTACTTGGAGCATTTGAAAGCGGTATAAAATCAACTGTGCCTGTTACCATAGCGTGTGCTTGCGCAGGTATCATTATTGGTTCTGTTTTTGTTTCAGGACTTGGTCTAAAATTTACACAATCTGTTATAGACCTCTCAGGTGGTTTGCTTTTTCCTTTATTATGCTTAACGGCTGTCTCTGCTATAATCTTAGGCATGGGAATGACAACAACTGCAGTGTATATTACAGTTGCAGCACTCATAGTCCCATCACTTATTGAAGCAGGTATTTTACCAATAGCTGCACATATGTTTGCTTTTTATTTTGGAGTTGTTTCTACCATAACACCTCCGGTAGCTCTTGCATCTTTTGCTGGTGCAGCCATAGCAAAATCACCTCCAATGGCGACCGCTTTTGAATCAAGTAAAGTAGGGATTGCCAAATATATAGTTCCTTTCGCATTCATTTATAATCCATCTCTGTTAATGGAAGGTCCTAAAATTTGGAGCCTTTATAGCCTTATATCTGTTTTGTTAGCTTATTGGTGTATGACACTCGGGCTTGAAGGGTGGTTCAATGGTAAATTAAATGTATACAAAAGAACATTAGCATTGTTAGGCTCTGTGTGTTTATTAATACCCCCTCTTCAAATAATTTATGGAATTCAAGGTTTTTACTATAACGCCATCGGCATATTACTTTTGGCGTTAATATACTTTGTACAAGGTAAATTAAATTTTAACTTAAAGGCTCAATCATGAGAAAAATTTTTTTAGGCCTACCAAGCCACTGGTTTATGATAGTTATTATTACTGCTATTATTTTTGCCTGCGGTATAAATAAAATGCATGTTAGTAACTTTAATCTTTTTATCTCCATTGTGTTCATATCTATAGCAGTTTTAGTTAGTTTTGTTCTTAAAACTTCTAAACAAAAAATTGATTAGTAAAAATTTAATGTTATGTTCAAAATTATTATTTGAAAGATAATTATTAAAAGGTATTTAAATGGCAAATGTAAAAGAACCAGATATTCTTTTTAAAGCCAGAAAAATCAATAAATCATTTGGTGATTTTAAAGCTAACATAGACATTGATATATCAATTAAAAAAGGCGAAATACATGCACTGTTAGGAGAAAATGGTGCTGGTAAATCCACACTTGTAAAAATATTTTACGGAGTATTGAAACCTGATAGCGGTACAATAGAAATTAATAATCAATTAGTAAATATTTCTTCTCCTCAATCAGCTCGTACCAACGGAGTGGGCATGGTTTTTCAACACTTTTCTTTATTTCCCGCTCTTACAGTTGCAGAAAATATTCTTATAGCCTTAGATCAGAAAATTAGTTTTCAACGATTAATTTCTAATATTCGCAAACTTTCAAAGGAATGGGATTTATTTATTGATCCATTACGACTTATTAGCGAGCTATCTGTTGGAGAAAGACAAAGAGTAGAAATAATACGTTGTCTAATGCAAAACCCTAAATTATTGATAATGGATGAGCCAACTTCTGTTCTTACACCTCAAGAAATAGAAAACTTATTTAAAATCTTAAAACGTCTTTCAAAGTCTGGGTGTTCAATTTTATATATAAGTCACAAATTAGAGGAAATTATTGAATTAGCAAATCAAGTTACAATATTGAAATCTGGAAAATGTGTTTCTACTCTAAATGCTAAAACCACTTCAACTAAAGAATTAGCCGAAACAATGGTAGGTAAAAAAATAACTAAATTGAAAAAAAATAATATTAAAAATAATAAAACTGTTGCCTTTGAAGTAAAAAATTTAAATAAAATTAAAAACAACGACTTTGGAATAACTCTAAAAAACATTAATTTAAAAATCAATTATGGTGAAATATTAGGAATAGCGGGGATTGCTGGAAATGGTCAAAATGAATTAATGGAAGTTTTAAGTGGTGAAGTAATTTGCAATAATGACAACGAAATTTTATTGGAAAATGTTCCAATAGGCAAAAAAAATATTACTTTGAGAAGAAAATTAGGAATAGAGCCAATACCTGAAGAAAGGACACTTCATGCAACTGTACCCAACTTAGCTCTGAATGAAAATACATTTTTGACATATTATTATAAGTACGTGAATAGAAATAATTTTTTTTCTAATTTCCTTATCAGTCCCCAACATAGTACTGAAGAAAGTAATAAAATAATTAAAGATAACGATGTAAGATGCCCAGAGCCAAACCCTCTTGCTAATCAGTTATCTGGTGGAAACTTACAAAAA
>JADHQW010000102.1 GCA_016777705.1 Alphaproteobacteria bacterium
TTTTGACCACCTTTTGCAATAGTTCCAAAGTGGTTAATGGCTGCAGCAGCATGATATACTGGAGCAACTAATAAATTTTTTGGCATTGGAATTCTTTGAATGTATTTATCTACCTGACCAATGTTAGCTACAACATTAGATTGAACTATAATTACTCCCTTAGGTCTTCCAGTGGTACCACTTGTATACATTTGATAAACTGCATCGTCGTCTTTAATATCTTCTTGAGGGTTTTCTTCTGATTGAGATTTAGTCCAATCATAAAAATCAGTCCAACTATCGTCAGGTGCTTTTGCATCAATACAAATACACTTATTCACCGATGGTAAATTGGCTTTAAATCCATGGACTCGGTTTACAAACTCTTCACTTCGAACAATTACAATTTTGGAGTCTGAATTATCTATAATGTATTCCCACTCAGCATCAGCTAATCGATAGTTTAATGGTACAGGCACAATACCTACTTTGGAGGCTGCATAATACATTAGTGCGTACTCATCAGAATTTTTTGATAAGAATGTGAAACGATCACCTTTACTTAAACCCTCATTTTTTAAGGCTGAAGCAAATTGATTTGCTATAGCATTTGCCTGTTTGTATGTAAGTGTTCTAGAATTAAATTCTGAGAATAAAGTGTCAGGCGCTTTACTTGCATAGCCCTCAAGATAATCGTGTAATAACATTAATTTCCCCTATAAATATTTATTAATTATTAGAATATTGTAATCATAAAAATCTTATCACTCAACGATTTTTCTAATTAAAAAAAGTTTCCTTTAATTTTTCGTTAACAAATAACTCCATTTGATCATCATAGTGAGGAGATTCCTTAACAGAAGTGCTTGCTCCAAATTGGTGGACACTAGTAGAACTTTGTTGGCCTAAATTATCCCAATTTACGTATATGTATAATCCGTCACCTGCCACTGCTTTTAAAATCCCATCTTCTGACCTTGGTGAATAAATTGCTCTCAATACATCTGGTCCACCTTGAACAGGTAACATTCTCTTGCCTCGCTCTAAAAAACTAATTTCTGACCACTTAACATCCAATTTATTAAAGTTTTTTTCAAATTCATCAACGCAATCTTTAAATATTTTAATTGGATCTGGCTGAGATTCTTTTTTAATTTCTGCTAACCATTCTGGAGCCACTATACAAACTCCAAATGCAGCGTGCATATTTTCATTATCCGTTCCTAAATTCCAATTTTTTAAAAACTTTTGTGCAGCTATTAATCTATCTTCAATGAAATTGTAAGAAAATATTTTTTGTAAAAATTTATACTGTCTTGAATTATAAGAAAATTTATTATCATGTTTGTAACGATCTAAGTTTTTCCATGAAATTTTTTTATCTACATCTAATAACTCATAAGCACGATGGGCTCTATTAGTTATTCTCGATTGAAAACCCATAGTAACAGGAAAATTTTCTTCTTTTAGGTTATCATTTAAATCCGTAACAAAAAAAGGAGATTGATTAGTACTGTATATATAACCAGAATCTGGATTTAAAATTTTTGGAATTTCTTCATAAGGATAAAATTCATTCCATATTAAATTACTTTTATCTCCAGGAAGAATACTTTTCCAATCATAATTAAAATCTCTAACAGGAGATTTCATATTATGTACAAAAAAAATATTATCTTCTTTATCTGCATAAACTAAATTAAGACTCGCTATTTGCTGCATTTTTAAAGAATCTTGCCATTCATTAAAATTTGTTGCCTTGTTCATTTTTAACCAAGCAGAAGCTTGGTTTGCATCATTCATACCTACGTATCTTAGCGCATAGGCTTTTTGACCATCTTTCATGACAGGCCCATGATCTGAAAAATACATATCTAATGGATAAGTTATATTAAATGGACCAAATATTTTGACTTTGAACTCTTGTTTAACAACTTTTAAATTTTTCCATTCACCATCAAGTAAATACTGATTTTCATTTTCAGGATTAATAGTTAGTTCATAAATATCAGCTAAGTCTGGTTGATTAACTGTTGCACCCCATCCTAAATATTCATTAAAACCAACATGAATAAATGGAGAGCCTGGGAAGGTTCCACCCATTATATTTAATCCTTCTTCACTTTTAATATGAGCTTCATACCATGCAACTGGCCCTGTTAATGGCTGATGTGAATTAATCACTAACATTGTATCATTATCTGCTGATCTTTTTTTTGATATAGCAAAAGCATTTGATCCCGATGGTTTGAAGTGTGATTTTATTGCTGCAACTAGTTTATTATTAGATAATTCATTGTGTAAAACTAACTGCTCATTTTCGTCAGACATTAGTTTTACAAGTTGGTCTATGTGATAATCAAGACCATAAAATAAAGGCATCCGAAATATCATACCTGTCAGTAAATCATCTTCCGTTACTGGAAATAATGACTTGTCAATTTTATTAGAATTTAAGGCGGCCCAATAATTTATTCCATCAGCATATCCTTTTAGGTACATTAAGATCTTTGGATCTACTGTTTTTTTTAACTTTAAAGCTGTATCTTCTGTATTTAGAAATTTAATTAAAAAATCTAGCTCAACTCCATCAATAGCACTTATATTTTCCATAATATCTCCTGATCCTGATATTAAATTAAACAAGCTAATGAGAGAGTCAGGTGATACATTAAAGTCTGATAGCTCACCTCGTGCCATCTTAATTACAAATTCAATATTTTCATAATCATCCTCAGTTTGAGCAAAACCGAATCCAAAAGCAGCATCTTTGTCTTTTATGCCAGTAATATGTGGCACACCATATTTGTCTCTATTTATATTATAGCTATAATCGTTTGAAGTTTTAATAAAACTTTCTGAGTCAAAATTTTTATTAGCCTCAGAAGTTTTATAAAAAAGAAAAATAGTAAATATGGTGAGTAAGATAAAAATTATGGAGTAAATTTTTTTCATATTAATTTTTTTGAATTAACTTTTAAAAATTTTCTGCAGGTAAAAAATCTTTACCTAAAATATGATCTGATATTTTATCAGCAATCATAATTGTTGGTGCATTTGTATTACCACCAATAAGAGTTGGCATAACCGAAGCATCAACTACCCTTAAGTTTTCCACACCTCTAACTCTTAATTTGTCATCAACTACAGCAAATTCATCGCTACCCATTTTGCAAGTACCCACCGGGTGATATATTGTCTCAGCATTAGCTCGCACAAACTCTTCAATTTCTTTATCTGTTTGAACATCTGGCCCAGGGTTTAACTCTTTACCTCTGTATTGATCAAATGCTTTTTGATTAATGACCTCTCTTGACATTTTTACGCCTTTAACCATTACATCTAAATCTTTTTGTGCTGAAAGATAATTTGGTTGGATTAGCGGCTGCACATTTGGGTCAAGTGATTTTAAGGCTATATAGCCTCTACTCTCTGGTCTAAGAACACACACGTGATTACTAAAGCAATGTTGGTCTGGTTTAGTTTTTCCGTGATCTTTTAACAACGCACCAATGAAATGCATTTGAATGTCGGGTAAATCTAGATTTTCTTCCGTTTTCATAAATGACAGAGCTGCTAGACCTATGTCATTGCCTGGTCCAGATCTCATGAGACCCCATTGAGTTAATATGAGGGCTTGTTTTATGAAGCCCCAACCAAACGGCCCCATCATATGCCTTGCATCAGTAACTGGTTGCGTGCACTCATAATGAGAAAGTATATCTAAGTGATCTTGTAAGTTCTCACCAACACCCGGCAAGTCAGCAATAACATCTAAACCCCACTTTTTAATATAATCACCTCTACCTATTCCTGAAAGTTGTAATAATTGTGGTGAATTTATTGCACCACCACATACCATAACTTCACGTTCAGCAAATACACTATGCACAGTTTTATTCTTGATATATTCTAAACCAATACATTTATTTCCTTTAAACAATAATTTTTTAGTTACAGACATTTTTGAAATTGTAAGATTTTTTCTATCAAGTACTGGCTTAATAAAAGACTGCCCTGTGCTTTCTCTTTTGCCATTCCAAATTGTTTGCTGTGCTGGGCCGAAACCTTCTTGTGTTGCTCCATTGAGATCTTCATTATATGGATAGCCAGCCTCAATGCCTGCGTTTATAAAGGTTTTATGTAATGGATTGTTGCTAAAAACTGGATTTGATACACCTAACTCGCCATCACCTCCATGAAATTCACTTTCACCATTTTGATTTCGTTCTGCTTTTTTAAAATAAGGCATCACTTCGTCGTAAGACCAACCTTCATTACCTAATTGTCTCCAAATATCATAATCTCGAGCATGACCTCGAATATAAAGCATGCCATTAATATTACTTGAACCTCCAACACCTTTACCACGTGGAGTAAATAGCTTTCTATTGTTCAGATGAGGTTGGCCTTCTGTCCAAAATCCATAATTATAATTTTTTCCAGCGCCCTCTCCAGACATTAATTCTAAGACACCCGCTGGCATTCGCACAAAGGGATGCCAGTCGCTTCCACCGGCTTCAATAAGTAGAACTTTGATAGATGGATCTCTTGACAGACGATTAGCAAGAACACATCCAGCTGAACCTGCGCCAGCAATAATATAATCAAATGTATCTGACAAAATCTCCCCCGAGTTTTTTTAACTTTGTTGAACTAAATCTTTTTTAAATCTTTTCATATTCTCTACATAATGCAAGGCACTTAATTTTATCATCTTAACTTCTATTTCAGTAAGTTCTCTGACAACTTTTCCAGGTGATCCCATAATCATACTGTTGTCTGGAAAAACTTTACCTTCAGTAATTAAGCTGTTCGCTCCAACTAAACAATTATTGCCTATTTTTGCATTATTTAAAACTGTTGAGCCCATTCCGATTAGTGAATTGTTACCAACTGTGCAACTGTGTAAAATGACCATATGGCCCACGGTGACATTATCACCGATAGTTAGGGGCATACCATCATCAGTATGACAAACACAACCATCTTGAATATTAGAGTTTTCTCCAACGATAATTGGATCATTGTCACCTCTAAGAGTGGCACCAAACCATACACTGGCGTTTGATTTAAGAACCACTGAACCAATTACAGCCGCACTAGGCGCGACCCAAAAATCATCATTATTTGTTGAAAGTTTTTTTTCACCAAGATTATAAATCATATGTTTTTATTTATTTAAATTTTAAGTTCAGTTATACTAACAAAAAATACTAATCAGAAAAGATTTATTATGCCTGCTCTTACTACTCCAATTTGTGACTTTGGTTGGAATGCTCCTGACTTTGAGCTTTTAGGTACCGACGGCATAAACCATAGCTTAAATAGTGTCCATGGAGAAAATGGAACACTAGTAATGTTTATATGCAATCACTGCCCATATGTTAAATCAGTTATTCATAGAATTGTTGAGGATTGTAAAATTCTACAGGAAAATGGTATTGGAATTATAGCGGTTATGTCAAATGATGTGAATGATCCAAAATACGGGCATGAAGATTCATTTAATAATATGCAAGTGTTTTCAAATGATAATTTGTTTAGCTTTCCATATGTTTATGACGAAACCCAAGAGGTTGGTAAAAGATATGATGCTGTTTGTACTCCTGATTTTTTTGGTTTTAATAATAAAAATGAGCTTCAGTACAGAGGTAGACTTGAAGCATCACAGCAGCAATTAATTCCTAATGCACCAAAAGAGCTTTTAGAAGCAATGCTTCAAGTAGCAAAAACTGGTAAAGGCCCACAAAAACAAATTCCAAGTATTGGCTGTTCAATAAAATGGAAAACTTAATTTTAACAAAGTGATTATAATTACTACTCAATGTTTCTATCCAAAAATAGGAGGTATAGAGGCATTAATGACTGGTATGGCTTCGGCAATGTATAAATCTGGAAAAGATATCTTGGTAGTTGCTGATGGAAAAAATGATGAAAGTGACAGAATTGAAACATACAGTATTAAAAGATTTAATGGTTGGAAGCCAATAAGAAGAATTAAAAAGGCAAAATATATTAGTCAACTTTGTAATACAAGAAATATTGAAGCAATATATGCTGATTCATGGAAAAGTATTGAATATTTAAAAAGTATTGATGTGCCTATATTTGTATTAGCTCATGGAACTGAAATACAGAAAAACATAAGTAATTTAAATTTTTATAAAAAATTTAAACAAAAAAGAATTTTTTCTTCATATAGCAAATCTAAAAAAATTATAGCTAACTCTAATTATACTAAAGAATTAATAAAAGAGACTTTAAAAATTAAAGCCAATAAAATTGATATTATACATCCAGGTATAGATATTTATGAAAAATTTATTCAACAGCACACAATTCAGAAGATTAAAGGTATAATTAACAACTCTCATCCAGTTATTTTAACTCTTGCTCGACTGGAGTTAAGAAAAGGACATAAACTTATTCTTGATGCTTTATCAAGACTAACGAATAAATACCCAAATCTATTGTACATAATCGCAGGTGACGGCCCATCTAAAAAAGAAATAAAGGAATATGCCAGAAAATTGCAAATAATTGATAATATTCGATTCTTGGGGTGGATCACTGAACCTGAAAAATCTGTTTTATTAAAGTCTACAAACTTATTTATTATGACACCGCACCTTGACAATGAATCAGTTGAAGGTTTCGGCATGTCTTTTATTGATGCAGCTTTTCATGCCTTAGCAACTATAGGAACTGATAGTGGTGGTATACCTGATGCAATTATAGATGGTAAGACTGGTTTAATTGCTAAGACATCAGATGTAAACGATATAACAGCTAAAATTAATGAGTTACTTTCAAATCCCAAAAAAAGAATTGCGTTAGGTAAGGCTGGGCAAAAAAATGCTCTGGAAAAGTTCCAATGGGATAATAAAGTTAAAGAATATTTAAATTTAATATATAATTAATAAAGATTTAAAAAAATGAAGAAATTTTTTATAGTTTACGGTCATTATGATGATAATTCTTTTAATGCCGCAATTAAAGATACATTTATAGCTAGTGCTGTTAAAGCAGGTCACAAAATTGATTTAGTGGATCTATACAAAGATAATTTTAACCCTGTATTTGCTGGAGAAGAGCCAGGTGATGATGTTCTTGATCATCGAAGAAGAATTGAAAATTGTGATACTATAGTTTTAATTGCTCCTATTTGGAACTTTAGAATGCCAGCAATTTTAGAGGGTTGGATTGATAAAGTCCTAGCACCGCCATGGGCTTTTAGTTTCAAACAATTAGTTGGTAATTATGGTTATCCTCAAGGACATCTTAAAGATAAAAAAGCTATTATATTTTGTACCTATGGCTCACCTAGATTGGCAATAACGACATTTTTTTTAAACTTACCAATTCGAAGATTAAAAAGAGGTGTTTTTTATATCTGTGGTATTAGAGATATTATTTATAAGAGGTATTTTGCTGTTCCATTTGTTAATAAAAAAAAAAGAGAATCCTTTTTAAAAGATGTAAGTAATACAGCATCGAAGAAATAATCTTTGGTAGCGGAGGAGGGATTTGAACCCCCGACCTAAGGATTATGAT
>JADHQW010000103.1 GCA_016777705.1 Alphaproteobacteria bacterium
GTTAAAATTATTTAGGCTTTAAAAGAGAAATACATGTCACTTACCATCTACAATTCAATATGGGGATTTGTTAAGTTAATATTAGAACCCTATTTAGAAAGACGTGTTAAAAAAGGTAAAGAGGACGTTCACAGGATTAATGAAAGATATGGGATTTCAAATAAAATTAGACCCAAAGGGACTCTGATATGGTTACATGGAACTAGTGTAGGAGAGTCAGTTGCTGCATTAGCATTAGCAAACTCAATGAAAAAAAATGGTTTTGGTGAAAATAATAATGAGTTTTTTTTATTAACAACTAACACTTTATCAGCTGCAAAACTAATCAAAGATAAAATCAAAAAAGGTCTGCCTGCTATTCACCAGTATCACCCTTATGATCATCCGAAATTCGTTTCTAAATTCCTAAAACACTGGAAACCTAGTATGGCAGTCTTTTTGGAATCTGATTTTTGGCCTAATTTAATATACTTAACGTCAAACACAAAAATTCCTACTATTCTAGCATCCTCTCAAATGTCTGACAAATCGGCACGTTTTTGGACAGGGTTAGGGTATTTTTTAGCAAGAAAAGTTTTTAGCAAAGTGGATCATGTTCTAGCTGTTGACCCAAAGCAAGAAGCTCTTTTTAAAAAACTAGGCGCGAAGAACGTAAGAAGCCTTACAAGCTTGAAATCAATTGCAGATAAACCGCCCATAAACAAAAATTATATTTTTAATTTAAAAAAGGATCTATCAAAAAAGAAAATATTACTTGCGTCATCCACCCATCCTGGTGAAGAGGAACTAATGATTAAGTTAGCAGATTTTTTAAGAAAAAATGCTAAAGATGACGTATTAATTATAATTGCCCCCCGTCATATTAAGAGAAGTTTATCTATTCAAAATAGGATCAAAGCTGCAGGTTTTGATATAAAGTCTAGAAGTAAAGGAGAGTTTCCATCTAAAAATGATGTTTTCTATCTTGCTGATACGATGGGTGAAATGGGCTCTTTAATTGAAATAGCAGATCTTGTTTATGTCGCAGGTTCTATGGTTCCTGCTGGAGGCCATAGTCCATCTGAAGCATCACAATTTGGTAAAGCAGTGATAATGGGACCTCACACAGAAAAATGTAATGCGCAAATCAAGGATCTTGTATGGTCAGGTGGTGCTATCCAGATTGAAAAGAATATCAACATGAATAAAAATTTTACTGATAGTATCTTTGAACTATTAAGTAATCCAGAACGTATTGAGGATATGGGCAAAAACAGCCTAATTGCCTCCGGATATGCTCAACAACGCGCGGATGAAGCAAGCGTATATTTATTAAAATTACTTCATAAAAATGATAAAAAAAAGCTCTTGTATAATGATTAATACACCAGAATTTTGGTATAAAAAAGATTTAATTTCTAGATTCAAAACCCTTTTATTGCTTCCTTTTTCTATTATCTGGATCCTACTTTCGTTAATTAAGAGAAATTTTGCAAAAAGATATAAATCTCATCTAAAAGTAATTTGTATAGGTAACTTAAGTATTGGTGGAACAGGAAAAACACCCTTTTCAATACAAACATATAAAATATTAGAAATCCTGGGTTATAAACCTGTGTTTTTAACGAGAGGGTACAGAGGTCTTACAAAGGGTCCAATCCTAGTAAATAAGTCACATAACCACAAAGATGTAGGAGATGAAGCCTTATTGTTAAGCAAAGTAGGCACAACAATTGTATCATCAAACAGATGTATAGGAGCTAAATATATTGAAAACCTAAAAAAGAACTATGATGTAATCATAATGGATGACGGACTTCAGAACTATCAATTAGAACAAGATATCAAATTACTATTAATAGATAAAAAATTATTATTTGGGAATGGATATTGTATACCTGCAGGCCCATTAAGACAGACAATTACTCAAGGTTTAAAGAAAATTGATGCAATAATTTTTACAGGTGATGGCGATATTAAAGATATAAATCTCAATTTTATTAATAACATTCAAAATTTTGATACTAAATTAGAAATAAAAAACAACTTTAAAACAAAACAAAATAATTTTTTAGCATTTTGTGCATTAGGTAATCCTATAAAGTTTTTTAATACACTTAAGAAAAATAATTTTAAAATTGTATTAACCAAATCTTTTCCAGACCACTATAAATATAAAAACAAAGATATAAACACGTTAAAAGAAGAGGCTGATAATAGAAACTTAAAACTAATTACGACTGAAAAAGACTATGTTAAGATTGATGATAAAGAAAATGAAATAAGCGTTCTACCAATTGAAATTAATTTTAGTAAGGCTGATGGTAATAAATTTAAATCATTTTTAAAGGAAAAAATAAATGACTGACCCCATCAGTTTTAAACTTAAAAAACACTTTGATAGATATATTCATGATCCCATTGCAGCGCTGATTGCTATTCCTTTATTTTTAATACTTAAAATCTTACCTTATAAATTATCTTCCTATCTATGTGGTACTTTAATGTATCTAATTGCACCGTTGACCTCATATAATAACCGTGTGAAAAGACATATGTGCATAGCCTTTCCTAAAAAATCATCTAAAGAAATTAACAAACTTGTATTTAGACATTGGTTTATGCTCGGCCAAACAATTGGTGAAATGCCTCATATAAACAAAATGATAAAATTAGGAGTTTTAGAAACTGATGGCTTAGAAAAAATTAAAACTGGCCCTGCTATTTTAGTAGGAGCACATATGGGCAATTGGGAATTTTTGCTAAGAGTTGGAGATCTAGCTGGGAGGCGAGCTGGTTATGTATTTAGACCAATTAATAATTGGATATTAAATAAAATACAAATCCATAGAAATAAAGACGCTAATGCAGATTTTTATAGGAAAGGACGTCTGGCTGCAATTGGAATGGCTAGCAAAATCAAAGCTGGAGAAATTGTAGGCTTAACTGGTGATCAATTACTAAGAGAAGGTATTAATGTTCCATTTTTTGGCGTAGAAACTCCTACTCCACAAGCCGCCGCAATCATGGCTTTGAAATGGAATACTCCAATTTATATGGTAAGAATCGAGAGATTTAATGGAATTAGGTTTAAGATGACGGTAGAGGATAAACTAAATATTCCTACAAATTTAGACAAAGAAAAAACAACATATGAAATTACAAGATTAATTTCTTCTCGAATAGAAGAATGGATTATAGATAAGCCAGAACAATGGCTATGGGCGCATAGGCGTTGGGGAAAATAACTCAAAAGAACGTAGGCATTACAAGTCTAATTGTCCTGATCTAATTTGATCAGAAAACTTTATCCTAACTCTAGAATTTTTAGGTGCTTCACTACTGAGCTTAATTGGTTTTCCTTCGTTATCCATTACTAGAGAAAATCCTCGCTCTAAAATCCTATTAAAGCTTGAAGCCTCTAAAAGCTGGTTGAGAGAATTTAACTTAGTCTCTTTTTTTGAAACAATGTTTTCTAAATAATTTATGAATTTTGTTTCCAGAAGTTTTACTTTAGCGTCTAAGTTGTTAATCAAAATTTTTGGAGGAGTAAGTCTTTGAGCATATTGGTTAACTCTATTTCTGTTTTCAACAAATATTGCGTTAAATAAACTTTCTATATCTTTATAAATAAAATCTAGCTTTTGATTTTTATTATCAAAGATTTGATCAGGTTTTCCTAGAAGTTTTATTAAACTATTTAACTGATCTTTGTTGTTTTTAATTTTATTTGTATATGAGGTATTTAGTCTTAGCTTTAGTTCATTGATTCTCGCAAGTAATTCATCTCTTACTGGCACTGATTTTTCTGCCGCTCCTGTAGGTGTCGGAGCTCTCAAATCGGATACAAAATCTATTAACGTAGTGTCTGTCTCATGTCCTACAGCTGAGATGACAGGAATAGAACTATTAAACACTGATCTAACTACAATCTCCTCATTGAAAGACCACAGGTCTTCAAGGCTGCCGCCTCCTCTTGCCACAATAAGTAAGTCTGGTTTTTTAATATTTGTTTTATCAGTGAGTTGATTGAATTTGTCGATAGCATTGGCAATTTGTTTTGCTGATCCATCACCCTGGACGGCAACAGGCCACAAATAAACATGAGACGGGAACCTATCTGATAATCTATGTAAAATATCTCTTATTACAGCCCCTGAAGGACTGGTTATTACACCTATTCTTGCTGGCAGATAAGGAATTGGTTTTTTATATTCTTGTTTAAACAAGCCTTCAGCAAGAAGTTTCTTTCTTCTATCTTCAAGCATTTTAAGGAGAGCACCTTCGCCTGCAATTTCCATATTATCTACAATAATTTGATATTTTGACTGTCCTGCAAAAGTCGTAATCTTACCAGTGCATATAACTTCAATACCTTCTTCGGGCCTGATCGACAGCCTAGGCATCGTGTACTTCCATATGATGGCAGCAATTGTTCCTTCTGTATCTTTAAGTGTGAAATAAACATGACCAGAACTTGGAAATGAAGGCCGTGAAATTTCACCTCTAATCCGTATATAACTAAAATTAGTTTCAACTAATTTTTTAATTACATGAGAAAATTCACCAACAGAATAAACTGGATTATTTGAATTATTTTCCATTAAAAATCATTAAAATTTATATTTGTCATAAATTGATACTATGGCATATTGTAAAAAATCTAAAGCATTTTGGAGTATATAATTTTATGAATATTTTAGTAGTTGGTGGCGGTGGCAGAGAACATGCGATAGCTCATTACTTATCTAAATCTCCATTAACAAAAAATCTTATTGTGGCACCTGGAAACCCAGGTATTAAAAAATTTGCAGAATGTTATCCCATATCAGTGGATGATATAGAAGGACAATGCAAACTGGCTAAAGATAAAAATATAGACCTCGTTTTTATTGGACCCGAAATACCTCTAGTTCTAGGATTAAAAGATAAGTTGTCTGAAATAGGAATTAAAGCTTTTGGTCCATCTGCTAAAGCAGCTCAATTAGAAGGATCCAAAACCTTTTCTAGAAATTTCTGTAAAAGGAATAATATTCCACAACCTGATTTTATATATTGTAATGATATAAAAACTGCAAAAGACCAAATAGAGCTATTGAATGGATACTGTGTTGTAAAAGCAGATGGTCTTGCTGCAGGCAAAGGAGTTGTTGTTTGTGATACAGTAGAAGAGGCTATAAACGCATCTACTCAAATGTTAGAAAATAATAAGTTTGGAGATGCTGGTAAATCTATTTTAATTGAAGAAAGAATAACAGGTATTGAGGCAAGTATATTTGCAGTATCTGACGGGGATACTGCAATAATCTTAGGTACAGCTCAAGATCATAAAAGAGCATATGATAATGATCAAGGGCCGAATACGGGAGGAATGGGCGCTATATCTCCCGCGCCTGCACTGAATGACAGTTTAAATCAAGAGATTTTTAATAAAATTATAATCCCAACCATTAATGGAATGAAGTCAGATGGCATTGTTTATGAAGGAATTTTATACGCAGGCATAATGCTTACCAAAGATGGACCTAAAGTCATTGAGTTTAATTGTAGGTTTGGAGACCCTGAAACTCAAGTTGTTCTTCCTAGACTAGAAACAGATTTAGTCGAGATTGTTAAAAATACAGTCGACAAAAAACTCAACGGCATGAAAATTGATCTGTTTGACAATACTGCAATTACAGTTGTACTAGCCAGCCAAGGTTATCCAGGAGATTTTAAAAAAGGTAGTGAACTACCGCTACTCAATAAATATGATCAAGAGACAAATATATCAATCTTTCATTCTGGAACCTCTGAAAATAATGAAAAAAAACTCATATCTAATGGTGGTAGAGTTTTATCAGTTACTGCTATTGGGCAAAACGTAAAAGAATGTAGAGATAAAGCTTATAAAACCATTGAAGATATAAATTGGGAAAAAGGTTTTTACAGAAAGGATATTGGTAAACTTTAGTTAGATCTTAACTTACTAAAAAAATCTTTCAATAACAGTTCCGATTCATCTTGTAAAAAACCAGAATAAATTTCTATAGACCCATTAGCTTCATCTTTTTTAAGAACTTGAGGGCCATTTTCTATGGCACCTCCTTTTTTATCCTCTGCACCAAAATATAATCTTCTTATTCTAGTTTGTTTTATAATACCTGCGCACATTATACATGGCTCTAACGTTACCCAAAGATCGTAAGTATTTAAAAATCTATTTCCAGTGATGTGAAGGACTTTTTCAATTACTAATTTTTCAGCATGACAAGTTGAGTTATTATTAAGTTCTACTAAATTATGTGCTTTTGCAATTACCTCTCCCTTATCGTCAACTATTACAGCACCAACTGGAACCTCTTGTTTATTTTTAGCTTTCATAGCTTCTTCTATAGCAATTCTCATATAATCAATTTGATAAGACATTAATTTAACCCTTAATCCTTAGAAATATTGCTAATAATTATTAAAAGCTATAATACAAAACTATGAAAACATCTTTTAAAAAAAATAATTCTGAATTTTCTGAACAAAATAAAGAAAATCCAATGCCAGAAAATTTAAGGACCAATTCGGAAAGAATAGCCAAGGTAATTGCTAGAGCTGGACTTTGTTCTAGAAGAGAGGCTGAACGATGGATTGTAAATGGACAAGTTAAACTTAATAACAGAGTTTTAACTGAATGTGGAGTTAATGTAACTTCAAAAGATATCATTGAAGTAAATGGTCAGCCCTTACCATCTCAGACCATTACAAAATTATGGCTGTATCACAAACAAAGAGGGCATTTAGTTACTAATCATGATCCTGAAGGTAGATTAACAATCTTTGAAGATCTAAAAAGTAAAATAGACACGCGACTAATTTCAGTGGGTCGTTTAGACATGGACTCAGAAGGACTTTTATTACTTACTAATGATGGTGACTTGGCAAGAAAGCTAGAGTTACCCTTAACTGGTTGGTTGCGTAAATACAGAGTTAGAGTTCACGGTTATGTGTTGGCAAAAGATTTAGAGCCTCTGAAAAATGGGATAACAGTTGACGGGATTAAATACGGCAGAATAGATGCCACATTAGATAGACAGCAAGGAAGTAACGCCTGGCTTACTTTAAGTTTTCGAGAAGGTAAAAATAGAGAAGTAAGAAAGGTTATGAACTATCTTGGCTATAATGTTAACCGTCTAATAAGAATTTCTTTTGGCCCTTTTAATCTTAAAAATTTGTCTGCTGGTGAACTAGAAGAAATAAAAAGTAGAGTGTTGAACGACCAATTAGGGTTATCAAAACTAAAAAAAATAAAACAAAAAAAAATATAAAAGACTATGAGAATAATAAGTGGAAAATTTAGAGGGTTAAAACTTTACCCCCCACTTGACTCAAATACTAGACCTACATCTGATAGGTTAAAAGAATCTCTATTTTCAATCTTAGAATCTCATAAATACAATCTGAATTTAAGCACATCTAAAGTTCTTGATATTTGTAGTGGAACTGGAGCACTAGGAATTGAGGCAATATCAAGAGGTACTGAACTTGTATATT
>JADHQW010000104.1 GCA_016777705.1 Alphaproteobacteria bacterium
ATCGGGAACCCCATCTTTAAAGAATAAATCTAAACCTTTTTCTTTTTTTATTTTTTCAGGGTCTGGAAGTTTGAATTTTTCTAATAATTCTTGATCGTTTAAATCACTGTACTGACTTTCATCAACTTCTTCTTTTATAGCTGTTTTTTGTTCATTTACATTACTTTCTTGTAACTCTGTTTTGCCCTTAATATTTTTCTCGTTGCCTTGGTCATGCTTTAGATTTGATTTTCTTTTTGACCACCTTGACATAAACCCTTCTTTGGAATCAGCATTAATTTCATCCTTCATTTATTTCTTACTCCGTTAACTTTAAAGTTAATTATATGTGTTTTTTAGTTTTAAACGAGCATCTCCACCACGTTTTACGTTCTGGTCAATATCCTTTTTATCTCTCTTCCTTTTTTTAAATTCTTCTGGATGAAAATGAAATTCAACAAATTTTTCTAAAAGTTCTGCAATAGGTCCATATAATGGAATTTTTTCTACTCTATCTTCACCACAATCTTCGTAATCTTGAATATGATAGGGGGAAAGTGATACCTCGGCTAAATGTATGTCAATATTATCATCCTGTTCATTATTTTTTTCTTCTTCATCAATCAAGTCACCATCCCTTAATACTATATAGACTGATGGATCTGATGATTGTAGATTTTCAGCATAACCCTCTGATTCTGCGTGATGCAAATCTATTGATGCTTCTGCAAAATACAAATTTTTATTAAGCCCATCTTCTTTTTTAACCTCATTAATTAATGGATATATCCTTACATCATTTATAGGGGGATAACCTAATCCTCCACTTACCTCTAAAGGTATTAAATCATTAATAACCCATTTATGACTTTCCCAAATATTGTTAATTTCTTTTCTTTCCAAAATAATTCTTACTGCATATAAAAGATGCTTTTCATTCTCTATGTTTTTCATTTTGTTCTCAATTAAGCCACATAATTAAAATATACATGTTTACAAATTAGCAACATAAAAGATCAAAAAACAAATTAAAAATTTGTGTTTAAAGATAATTTAATTGACAATTTACACATTTTAACTCTTTGATGCAGGTATCTTGGGAGTTTAAAATTGGATATTGATAATAATAAAATATTAATTTGCAACTGTGAAAAAACTATGAAAATCGATGGTGATGGACTTTCAAAGGCCTGCTCATCAGATACGGTGTGCAACGTTTACAACAATCTATGTGGTTCAGAATTAAATGTTGTGCTTGATCAACTAAAAGAAACACAAAATTCTAAAAAAAATTTATTAATTGCTTGCACACAAGAACAAAAAACATTTGATGAATTAGCTGAAGAAAATAATTTTGAATCACCAAAAACTTTTAATATAAGAGAATTTGCCGGATGGTCAAAAGAAGGTGAGAAGTCAACGCCTAAAATAAGTTCTTTAATCCATTCATCACTAAAAAGAAACAAACAAACTCCTAGTTTAACACTAGAATCGTCAGGGAGATGTTTTGTTTATGTAGATAACAATAAGGGCGATAAAGCAATTGAAGTAGCGTTTGATTTTTGTAAAAAACTATCCTCTCATCTTGGTGTCACATTAATGGTAAGTAACATAAAAGATGATTTAATTTTAGAGCCTCAAAATTTTAAAATTACAAAAGGAACTATAAACAAAGCTCAAGGGTATTTCACACAATTTAAATTAGAAATAAATCATTTTGCAGAAAGCTTGCCAAGCAGTAAATCAACAATTAATTTTGGGGACTTTTATAATACAGTAGATACTGACTGTGACTTAATTATAGACCTAAGTGAAAACACACCTATGTTCACGGGCGCACATAAGCGCGATGGTTATTTTAGAGCAAGTACTAACAGCCCTTCCGATCTTTTTAATATTTATGCAAAAGTAATTGAAATGATTGGGCAATTTGAAAAACCTATTTATGTTGATTTTAATGAAAGTTTATGTGCGCATTCCCGAAATAGTATTACAGGATGTACTAAATGTTTAGATGTTTGCCCAGCTGGTGCGATCCAATCAATTGGAGATATGGTCTCAGTTGACCCTGGTATATGCGGTGGATGTGGCTTTTGTGGATCTGTATGTCCTTCAGGTGCAATTCAAACAGATTATCCAAGCCTAGATATCATTTTAGGTTCATTATCTGAACTAAAAACTCAATTTGTTTCTGCAGGTGGCAAAGACCCTGCTTTAATTCTTTTTGATACAAGCTTTGGTAAGGAAATGATCAGTTTAATAGCTAGGTTTGGAAAAGGATTACCTGCCAATGTCATACCCTATGAAATGCACTCTGTTGGAAGAGTTGGTCACGATCTTCTCGTTTCTTCATTCGCATTAGGCTTTAAAAAAATATTTATTCTTATTAACCCAAAAAATAGCGAGGAATATTCCTTTTTACCCAAACAAGTTGAAATAGCTAACTCTTTACTTTCTGGGATTGGCAAGAATGACAAAAAGTCAATATCGGTAATAGAAGAAACTGACCCAGAATTGGTAGAAAACAAAATTTATCAAACTACCGAATACACAAAAATCAAGCCCTCTCCTTTTACACCTCTAGGCGCACCTAGAGGAATTTTGCGAGCAGGTATCCAAGGACTGTCAAAAAGTAATAATAATAAAAATCCCATGATCCAGTTACCTGAAGGCTCGCCTTATGGAAAAGTTGATGTTAACCTTGATAGTTGCACTATATGCTTGTCTTGTGTAAGCGCCTGCCCTGCTGGAGCCCTTCAAGATAATCCTGATGCTCCTCAATTATTGTTTAGAGAAGATGCCTGTCTTCAATGTGGAATATGTGTGGCAACGTGTCCTGAGAAGGCAATTTCGTTAGTTCCTCAATTTAACCTTAACGACGAAGCAATGTCAGCAGAGGTCATTATTGAAGACAAACCCTTTGATTGTATTGAATGCGGTAAAACATTTGGAACCACCAAATCTATAGAACGAATTATAGATAAACTATCCTCTCATTCAATGTTCGAAGCTGAAGGTAGAACTGAAATGCTTAAAATGTGTGAAGACTGTAGAGTAGGAGCTATGTTTGCTCAAAAAGATAAAATGCTTAAAGCAAAAGAAAGACCTAAGCCAAGAACTACAGATGATTATTTGAACTAAGTTTTTATAGTAAATCCGCTAAAGGAAGATTAGTTAATAGATTTTGAGGTTTAAACTTTATTATTGATTTTTCTCCCATAGCCAACCCAACATAAACTGGCTTGCCTTGCATTGATTCTTTAAACCCCTCTTTAGCTTCCAGCTGAAACAAACATAAAATTTGTTTTAATCTTTCTTCGCTAACATCTAAACCTTCGTAGAGGTCATTTAAAATAGAAGTAGAATCACTATCTAAGCCTAAATGCCAAGACCATTTGTCATCTTCAATTTTTTGCATTGGTTGAACAGATACCTCAATTGATAAAAAGTGATAAATCCATTTCTCCATTACTCTTGCTAGAGCGTCTAACCCTGGCTTTGTATAGGCTAGATCAATAGACGTATCGAACTTATCTGATCTTTCCCAATAATTATCTGCAGAACTCTCTCTTAAAATATCAATATCCACCTCTAATTGATTTGAGCCTTTTTTATCAATATTTTTTTGTTCTGCTTGTAATTGAACTACAGCTTCATCGGCCACCATAATTTCGTCTTCAGCTATAGTTACAACTTGGGTTCTAAAAAATAATTCAGAAGCTCTTATCTGTAACGCAAATGAGTTTTCATTAAGAATATTTCTTAAAATAATTTGTACTAATTGATCAACAAAGAGAGGTGGAAAGTTAATAGGCTGACCTCTTGCAATAGCTAAATACGCTGCCTCCAAGGTAGGATAATTAGACAAAAACTCTCTAAACTTTAATATAACCTCGTAGTTAAAAACCACATCTTTATCTTTGATTGCTTCAAGATCTGTTTTCTCAAGCTTTATAAAAGGCGACTCAACCAACTTTTTATGCAGTGCTATTTCAGCTTCACAAGATTCGTCAATTGGAGCCACTTCAGGTCTATAAAAATAGGCTCTCATGAAGTCTTCTGTAGGAACAAGACAACCTGTTTGATCTTTATCTAAAAGATGCCATCCAGACGTTAACCAAAAGTCGTTTATTGTCATTATTTAACTTCCTCTTAAATTTTAATCTTCATCAACAACAGTCCATATTTTTTGTTCAGCACATGATTCTGCTTTTGGTAAAGTTCTAAAACGTTCCTTTATGCCTTCTTCTGACCATTCTCTTGAAACACTTAAAAGACTTCCTAATTCATGATCTTTACACAAATCACTCATAAAATTAATTTCTTCAGAAGCAGCTTTTTCTGCAATAGCTTTAGAAGGAGCTCCATAATGTTCTATAAAATATTGACCTACATTATGTTTTAACTTGATTAAATCATCTTCATTAACTTTTACAAGACTTACTAAGGTAGAATATCCAAAACTAGAACAGCCTATAAATCCATTAGAAAAAGCCTGCTTTACTTTACCTTTTAAATCTTGACTCTGAATATTACTAAAACTAAACGTCCCTACCAAAGCAAGCTCACCCTCTTCTGCAGCAACTGGAAAAATATTTAAATCTGATTTATCAAAGCGAATGGTTCTTGCAAACTTCATGTTAAATCAATGTCCCCAAATTGTTCAGAAATATCTACGGGCGACAAAAATAGTTCTTTTCCATTTGACTTTACAATAGCTAGACCATTTTCATCTAACCCAACCCAAGAAACTTCTTGACCATTTTTTAAAGAAATTAACTTAGTCTCTTCTCGTCTATTGTTCCATGCCTCACTAACTGGCTTGAAACCCTCATCTTCCCATTGACTTACCCATGCAAGAAAATGCCTAGACAAAGATTCTATAGCTCTTGTTCTAGAGACATACCCTCCCCCCTCATCAGCTAAAGAAGTTATATCTGCATTAATTTCGTGTTCACTAATTTCAATATTATTATTTAAACGTAATTTTAGACCCACCACCATCCAATCAGGAATGGACTTGTCATCAGTTGACGGCGCAACCTCAATTTTAACAAATCCAGCCTCACCTCGGTTTAAAAAAATAAATCCGGGAAAAGAATAAGTTACAGCTACTTCTGGAGGAGCAAGGGCGCCAATGGCATCTCCTGCAGCAACCATCAAAATATATAACATTTGATTACATTTAATTTTAGGCACTTCCGGCGATAGTATAATTGCAACTTCCACATATTCTGGATTTTCTGAATAAAGAACAGTTCCAGTTTCACTTTTTCCCGCTACGGCTATTGCTTTAGCAAACACGTCTACATCTTTAACTACTGGAATTGGAGTTAATATAGGAGGTAGTAGAGGTGGATCGTTTTCATTCGCTGGATCTGGTTCATAATATAAACTCATGATAATTCCTCTTCATTAAGCTTTATTGATTTAATAATGCTTTTTGCGATTAATCTATAATTCTTTGATTGAATCGATTCTGGCTCTGATATTATTATAGGAATGCCAGCATCAGAACTCTTACGAACATCTACAGAAATTGGAATTTCTCCTAATAATTCTATCTTTCTTTTCTTCGCTTCGGCTTTAACCCCACCTTCTCCAAAAATATGGTCAATCCTACCACAGTCAGGACAAGACCAGTAAGACATATTTTCTATCATTCCTAAAACAGGAACGTTTGCCTTTTGAAACATTGTTAGAGCTTTCACTACATCTAATAAGGCTATGTCTTGTGGAGTTGAAACAATAATAGCCCCAGCTAGATTAACTTGTTGTGCTAAAGAAATTTGTATGTCACCTGTTCCAGGTGGTAAGTCTATAACTATCACATCTAAATTGCCCCAGGCTACTGAATTTAGCATTTGAGTAAGAGCGGATTGAACCATTGGCCCTCGCCAGATCATAGCTGTATCATCCGGTACCAATAACCCCATAGACATCAAACTAATTCCATAATTTTGCATTGGAGCAACCATGTCGCCGCCAACAGATGCAGGTCTTCCGCTAACTCCCAACATTCTTGGCTGAGACGGACCGTAAACGTCTGCATCTAACAAGCCTACTTTATAACCTTCTAATTTTAGAGCTATGGCTATATTCGCTGATGTTGTGGATTTTCCAACTCCACCTTTACCTGATCCAATGGCAACAAATCTCTTAACATTACTTTCTAGAACTTTCTCAACTTTCTCTTCTTTTTCAGAGTCAAATGTCGAAGTTTTTTCCTTATTTTCATGAGCAGTCACTACTACTGTAGCACTAGTAACACCCTTAATATTTAAAACTGTTTCTTGTGCAAGTTTTCTTATAGGTTCCATAGAAGCACCTCTATGAACAGGCACTTCTAAAGTAACAGATACATTACTATCCTTGACGGTAATATTGTTAATTAAACCAAGAGAGACAATATCTTTAGACTGTGAAGGGTCTTCAATTTTTTTCAAAGCCTCATAGATCAAATCTTCGTTTATATTAGTCATTTTTTTTAGGAAGTAATAATGTTGAGTTAATAGTATGATTAAAATTTAGTTCTTCAATTTTTATCTGAGCTGTAATGTTTAATGAAGAATTTTCGCTTAATTCACCATCCTCAATTTTTTTATTAATCAAACTTTCCAATTCTTTATGTGTTGTAACTCCTAAGTTTTTTAAAAATTTCCTAAAACTTACCTCTGAATCTGTCATTTCAGACATATCTTTTTTATCTCTCATAATTTTTCTCCAATGATGACTAAATTAACTTAAATATTATTATAGTTTAGGATCAGCTAAATGCTCTCTTAACATATCAATAAATTGAGCTGACAAATGCTTGACATATTCTTCGTGATTATCAATTTGTATAACATTTTTTCCTACATGAGCTGAATAACGAGCCGCCGCATAAAGCATAATATATTTTAAGTCCGTCGACTTTACTGTTTTATTTTTAGTGTTTGCAAAAGTAATAAAATGATCAGCTAATTTTAAGAAGTTCTTACCGTCTAGGACAACTTGATCAGTTATTTTTTTATCTGAGCTTTCTGGTCGCTCATGCCATTTTGGTAAATCCATGATTATTCTATATCTCCCTTATAAAATAATAAACTAATTTTAAAATTTTAGATAGCATACAAATTTTCTTCTTTATTTAAAAATTGTTTCTTATTTATAAAATTTTAAAATAGAATAATATTTTTTGGGAGTATATGAAATGGAAGAACTTTGGAAACTTGACGCTTTTGAAATTTCAAAATTATTTAAAAAAAAAGATGTATCTGCAGTTGAAATTTGTCAACAAACAATCAATCACATTCAGAATACTAATCCAAAAATAAATGCTATTGTTGTTGATACTTTTGAGGAAGCAAAAAAGACAGCAAAACTACTTGATGAAAAGTTAGCTGAAAATGAAAACTTAGGTGACCTTGCTGGAGTTCCAGTAACTGTTAAAGTTAATACAGACCAAATAGGTTATGCTAGTACTAATGGTTTGAGAATACAAAAAAATCTTGTTGCAAAAGAAGATAGTCC
>JADHQW010000105.1 GCA_016777705.1 Alphaproteobacteria bacterium
AGGGCAATAAAAAGAGATGACCCTAATGGTGAATTTATTAAAAATTTTGATTTAACTAATTTCAAAACTTTATTTCTTGCAGGAGAAAGAGCAGATCCTGATACAGTTCTGTGGTTAGAGAACAAACTAAAAATTCCAGTTATAGATCATTGGTGGCAGACAGAAACTGGTTGGCCCATTGCTGCAAATCCAATGGGTATAGAAAATTTGCCAATTAAAATAGGATCTCCAACATTAGCTATGCCAGGGTATGACGTACAAGTTTTGTCTGAAGACGGTAACGAAGTAAGCCCAGGTACTCTAGGAGCTATATCAATAAAACTGCCTTTGCCTCCAGGTTCTTTGCCTACTTTGTGGAATGCAGATGGCAGGTATAAAGAGTCATATTTAGCAACTTTTCCTGGATACTATGAAACAGGAGATGCGGGATATCAAGATGAAGATGGATATTTATATATAATGTCAAGAACTGACGATGTAATAAATGTTGCTGGTCATAGACTTTCTACTGGGGCAATGGAAGAGGCTGTATCAAATCATACTGATGTTGCTGAATGTGCAGTAGTAGGCGTATTAGATAATCTTAAGGGACAAGTACCCTTAGGTCTAGTTTGTTTAAACAATGTATGTAACAAACCTGATGAAGTTATTTGTAAAGAGATTATAGATTTAGTAAGAACTGAGATAGGTCCAGTAGCAGCTTTTAAGTCAGTAGCTGTTGTGTCTGCTCTTCCTAAAACTCGTTCAGGCAAAATACTGAGAGCCACTATTAGGAAAATAGCAGACAATGTTGACTGGGAAATGCCCGCTACTGTAGATAATCCACTAGTATTTGACGAAATTAAAAAAGCAATAAAACCATTAGGATATTGAGAGTTTTAATTAGAAACTTTCATAATAAACTTTCCAATATGATCTCCGTTTTCAAGAGCTTTATGAGCCTCGCTAGCTTGGTTCAAATCAAATTCCTGCTGAATAATTGGTTTAATTTTATCTGACTCAAACCACATCCAAGCTCCTTCTATTAGACTTTCAACATACTCTGACTTTGCTTGGCTTGACTGAGGCCTTAGTGTTGACCCAGTTATTGTTTGCCTTTTAATCATAATATTAGCAAAATTAACTTCATTTTTGATTCCACCTTGAACAGCAATTATAATTAATCGTCCATCAGGACTTAAACATTTTAAATTTCGAGGAACATAACTTCCAGCTACCATATCTAGAATTACATCAACACCTTTACCATTAGTAAGTGACATTATTTCATCTTCAAATTGCTTTGTTTTGTAATTAATACATTTTGAAGCGCCTAATTTTTCTGCTGCTAAACACTTTTTTTCATTTCCTGCTGTTGCGTACACTGTTGCACCAAAACTTTTAGCTAACTGAATTGCTGTAGTACCTATTCCGCTTGCACCGCCATGAATAAGTACTTTATCATTAGCTTTCAATTTTCCACGAACAAATAAATTACTCCATACTGTAATAAATGTTTCAGGTATGCACGCAGCTTCTTGCATTGAAAAAGTTGTAGGTATTTTCATACAATGGCCACTATCTACTGCTACATATTCAGCATAGCCGCCTCCATGACATAGGGCACAGACTTTGTCTCCTAAATTGAATTTTGAATTAGTATCTTTTATGTCAACAACAGTGCCTGATACTTCAAGTCCTGGAATATCAGAAGCAGTTTCAGGGACTTTATAGTTGCCTTGCCTTTGCAATAAATCTGGCCGATTTACCCCAGCAAATAAAACTTTTATTAAAACTTGACCATTTGAAAGTTTAGGAATTGGCCTTGTACAACTTCTTAAATTTTCAGGACCTCCAAATTCTAAGATCTCAATCGCTTGCATTTCTTGTGGTATTTCGAATTGATTTTGTCTCATATTTTTTTCCATTATATAAATTTTAAATGCCGTAATTTAGTCTTGATTTGTCATATTATAGCCATTGATTTACAGGAATATATAAATATTAAAAGGAGATAATATGATATTTTTTATAATGATATATTCTATAGTAGCAATGCAAGAAACACACGTTAAAAATTTTTTGATAGAATCATCTAAGGCTGGCAAAGCTGAATACGGATTTGTTAACCCTGTAGATTGTCAATCAGGAAGATTAAAAAACACTTATGCAATAACTCAAAACGGGAAAGTTGTTCTAAAGCAATTATCTTCAGATGGTTCAGCAGGCCCTGTTTGTATTAAGTAATTAATTTAATTAGAAGCTTCAATCATTTTTTTAACTCTTAATCTAAGTGCATTTAACTTAATAAAACCCTCTGCATCAGAGTGATTATAATCGGCTGATCCTTCTTCGAATGTTACTAAACTTTCGCTATATAGAGAAAATGGTGATTTTCTTCCAGTTATAATTACATTCCCCTTGTAAAGCTTAGCTCTAACTGTTCCAGACACATTTTTTTGGCTTACATCTATTGCGGCCTGTAGCATAGTTCTTTCGGGTGAAAACCAAAATCCATTATAAATTAACTCAGCATATTTAGGCATTAATTCATCTTTAAGGTGAGAAGCGCCTTTATCAAGAGTAATAGACTCAATAGCTTTTCGCATATGAAATAAAATAGTTCCACCTGGGGTTTCATAAACTCCTCTAGATTTCATACCAACAAATCTGTTTTCAACTAAATCAATCCTACCTATACCATTGTTACCTCCCAAAATATTTAATTCATGAAGCATTGACGCTGGCGATAAAGTTTTTCCATTCAAAGAAACAGGATCCCCATTTAAAAACTCTAATTCTATTTCAGTTATTTTATTAGGTGCATCAAAAGGTGACTTTGTTCTTGAATATACAAACTCCTCAGGTTCAATCCACGGATCTTCTAAAATTTTACCTTCAGCTGATATGTGTAATAAATTTGCATCAACACTAAAGGGTGCTTCACCCCTTTTGTCTTTAGGAACGGGTATTTGATTTTTTTCAGCATAATTTATTAGACTGGTTCTACTAGTTAAATCCCACTCTCTCCAAGGTGAAATTACTTTTATATCTGGTTTTAAGCTATAATAGCCAATTTCAAATCTGACTTGGTCATTACCTTTACCTGTTGCGCCGTGAGAGACAGCGTCAGCATTAGTTAAGTTCGCTATTTCAATTTGTCTTTTTGCGATTAAAGGTCTTGCAATGGAGGTTCCTAACAAATAAATACCTTCATATAAAGCATTTGCTCTAAACATTGGAAATACAAAATCTTTAACAAACTCTTCTTTCAAGTCATCTATAAAAATTTCTTTTACTCCTAGCATTTCTGCTTTTTGTTTTGCCGGTTGAACTTCTTCTCCTTGACCTATATCTGCGGTAAAAGTAACAACTTCGCAATTATAAGTGTCTTGAAGCCACTTTAATATAACTGAAGTATCTAATCCTCCAGAGTAGGCTAAAACTACTTTATGTATTTCAGAATTTGTATTGATCATTTTATTTCCTTAAATCTTAATTAATTCAAAAATATTTAAGCTATAAATATCTTTATTAAGAAACTAATAGAATTAAATTATGCGGTATACTTAAGTTAATTTTTACTTTTTGTAAAAAAATATAAATTCATCAATTAGCTATTGTCAGTTTCATTAATCATTGATAGTTTTAATTATCATTTGACTATTCATATTATATCTTTTTTTAATCATATCAAAGTTAGAATTTAATATTTAATGGTCAGGTTATTGCATATGATATGCAATATAGTAGGAATAAGTATGAAGAATTTTGAAAAAATTATTTTGTTAACTTTTTTATTGTTTTCATTACCTTTTTCTAATGTTGTCCGGGCAGAAACTAAATTATTAGGTTCTGAAAAATATTGGAAAGCTTATTCAACTAAAATTAGTAAAAGTAAAACTTGCTTTATAACTTCCACACCCATTAAAACCACCGGTAAATTTGATAGAGAAAATCGAGGTAACCCTTTTGTTTTTGTAACAAATACAAAAGGTGGTGCAAAACACGAAGTTTCAATTAAGGCAGGTTTTAATTTTAAACGTAACAATGATGTAATATTTAATGTAGATGGAAAGATAACAAAATTATTTCCTGTTGATGATCGAGCATGGTCTGAAAGTTCAAAGATAGATAGACGCTTAGTTCAATCTATGAGAAAAGGAAAAAAACTTGTTGTTACAGGAACATCTTCCCCTGGAAATAAAATCATAGATACATATTCATTATCGGGATTTACAAAAGCCCTTAGGCTGATAGATAAAAGCTGTTCATGAAATATCCATATATAAGAAAGTAATAGGAATGTTTAAACAAGATCTATTAGATTTCAGTTTAGAGCAGTTACAGGATTTTTGTACCTTAAATGAGTTGTCGAGGTTTAGAGCAACTCAAATTTGGAGATGGATTTACTGTTTTGGACATAAATCTTTTGCTGACATGAACAACATTGCCAAAGCAACAAGAAATTCTCTAACCCAAATATCATTAATTTCCCGACCAGAAGTTGCTGAGATGCAAGAAAGTAAAGACGGTACAATAAAATGGTTAATCAAGCTTAAAGATAATTCTGAAGTTGAAACCGTCTTCATACCTCAAGATGATAGAGGAACAGTTTGCTTATCAAGCCAGGTAGGATGTACACTTAACTGCACTTTTTGTCACACTGGTACACAAGCATTAGTAAGAAATTTAACTTCAAGCGAAATTCTTGGCCAATTAATGTTAGTTATGGATCATTTAGATGACTGGCCATCTGGGAAAAATAATAGAAAAGTTACTAATGTTGTTATGATGGGTATGGGAGAGCCATTACTGAATTTTGAGGAAGTCAGTAAAGCAATAAAAATTATGATGTCAGACGATGGTATTTCTTTGTCTAGAAGAAGAATTACTCTTTCAACTTCAGGAATAGTTCCAATGATTGAAAAATCAGGAATAGACTTAGGTGTAAATTTAGCTATTTCACTTCATGCTGTCAATGACGACCTAAGGAATAAGTTAGTGCCTATAAACAAAAAATATAATTTAGAAGATTTAATTGATGCATGTAAAAATTATCCTGTTTTATCAAATTCAAGAAGAATTACTTGGGAATATGTTATGTTAAGAGGTATTAATGATACAAAAGAAGATGCTCTGAATCTAATTAAATTAATTAAAGGGATTCCATCCAAAATCAATTTGATTCCATTTAATCCATGGCCTGGATCTCTATTTGAAACCTCAACTCAAAAAAATATTGATATTTTTGCAAAAATAATTATGGATGCCGGATTTGCGTCTCCTATTAGAAAACCAAGAGGACAAGATATTTTTGCAGCATGTGGACAATTAAAGTCAGAAACTACAAAAATTAGAAAGTCTCAACTTAATAAATTGGTACCAGTTCATGCACTATGAAATATTAAATTTTGATGTAACTATTGCTTAGATGTGATTTAAGTATTATATATATATTAATGTTACGATATTTTATTAAATAAACATAAGGATAAAAAATTAATGAATGATAATCGTTTTATGTCAAGCTCAAGTGCTCAGGCTACCCAAATCGATTTGGGATTAAGATCATATATGCTTGGTGTTTATAATCATATGACTACGGCTCTAGCATTAACTGGTTTGATGGCTATGGGTTTAAATTTTCTTGCGATTTCTAATGGCGCATTAACTCCTATTGGCGAGATTTTCTTTTTGAGTCCACTAAAATGGGTTCTTATGCTTGCTCCTTTAGGTATGGTATTCTATTTATCAGCTAAGCTTAATAGTATTTCTGCAGAAAAAGCGAGAAATCTATTTTATGTATATGCTGGATTAATGGGGCTTTCACTGTCTTCATTATTACTTGTATATACTGGAGCATCAGTTGTTAGAGCTTTTTTTGTAACTGCAGCAGCATTTGCAGCTTTGTCTCTATATGGATATACAACAAAAAAATCGCTTTCAGGCTTAGGTTCTTTTCTAATGATGGGAGTATTTGGTCTGATTATAGCGCAGATTGCTAATATATTTATGGCTTCAACACAATTAGATTTTATAATTTCTATTGTTGGTGTTTTGATATTTGCTGGTCTTACTGCATATGATACTCAAAAGATCAAAAATATGTATTTAGCTGGAGATAATAATGAAGTTTCTGGCAAAAAGTCAGTATTAGGTGCTTTAACTTTGTACTTAGACTTTATATTAATGTTTCAGTTCTTATTAATGTTTTTAGGAAATAGAGAATAATAATTTTATCTTATTTATAAAAGCCATCTTCGGATGGCTTTTTATTTGTCTAAAATCATTTTTTCTATATTTGTTACGATTTTTGTAGATGTTGGTTTTGTAACGCTGGCATACCAAGCATCTAGTTTACCGTCTCTGTCGATCAAATATTTATAAAAATTCCATTTTGGAAATGCAAGAAATCCTGCCTCTTTTTTAACCCAGTTAAAAAAAGGATGGCCATTCTTCCCTTTGATATTTGTTATTTCTGTAAGTAAAAAAGAAACATTAAAATTTGTAGTACAAAAATCTTTTACTTCTTTATTAGAGGATAATTCCTGATTACCAAAATCATTTGAAGGGACAGCAATAATAGTTAAATCTTTATCTGCATAGTTTTTGAAAAGCTGTTCAATGTCACTATATTGATTTGTGAAGCCGCATAATGAAGCGGTATTAATTATTACTATAGGTTTACCTTTAAAATCACTTAATTTTATAATTTCTCCATCAATAGAAGTGAACTTAAATTCATATACATTTGCAGTAACTTGATTAATCATTAAAATTCCAATTATGATTGTTAAAAAAAGAGATTTATTCATTTATTTCAGGTATCCATATTGGATTTAAAACAGTCTCTAAAATTTCATTTCCATAAGATTTCAGGGTTAAATTTCTAAAGTGCCCCATTAATTTTTGAGCGCTTAGGATTTTTCCGATAGATCTTGATTTTTTAGAGATTATATTTCTTTTAATATATCTTTGTTTTATGAACATACTGATCATTTGTTTAAAATCATTCTTTTCTTGTAAGCATTTTTTTATAAAAGCAGCATCTTCCAATGTTTGATTACCTGCCTGAGCTATGTGAGGGGGCATCGCTATAGAAGCATCTCCAACTAAAAATACACCGTTTCTATGGATTGTATTATTTTCTTCATTAGGGTTCGTAGAAAAAGTTGTATCCCAATTAATATTATCAGGTATTAAATAACTCAATATTTTATCATGAATAACTGGAGGTGTGGATTTATCGTCTGCAGGAACAAAGATATAGTTAGTTGCATTTTTTTTATCAATTATCGTAGGATAAATAACAAAATGACCAATAGAGGTAATAATGAGTTGGAGTGAGTTTCTAGCTAATTGATAAGAGCTTGTTTTAAAAGAAAAGGCTCTAAAAATTTTTTTTTGTTTTGATTTGGTATCTGACCCAATTACAAATTTTCTTGAAATACCATTTATGCTATCTGCGCCAATTATTGATTTTGCTAAAAAGATATTTCCATT
>JADHQW010000106.1 GCA_016777705.1 Alphaproteobacteria bacterium
GGGTGTTTCTATTAAAAAACTTTTTTGCTATTATAAATGCAATGAAATAAATTATTCCTTGTCCCAAAAGGTAGCAAAAATATAATTTCCAATTTATAAATTCATAATTGAAGTTACCAATTATTTTTATGCCCAAAGCAGGTAAAACAACTAATCCAACAAGTTTAGTAAATACTTTTGCTTCAGTGTCATTAAATAGTGAAAATTTTCCTAATGAATAACCAATAAAAACTAGACCAAAAAGAGGTAAGGTTGAGAAAAATAGATTTGAAAACATTTATAAATATCCCACTTCATTAAATATTTAAAAGAGAAATATCTAAGTGTTATCTTATAATACAAACAATAACTCCTTTAACAAGTTAATGTTTAATATCAAAATAAAATGCCCAATTATTCATCATAAACTTTCGTAAGTAATTTTAATTTATAAATAATATGAAAATATGATTAGGTTTAAATTTACAAAAGAATAATTTTTATGAAAATAACAGAAAATATATACTGGATGATTACCGGAAAAGTTAAAGATGGCGAATTAGAAAATATGAAGAAAGCTATTGAAGCAATGGTAGTAGCAACACGCACTGAAGATGGTGCTATTTCATATGATTTTTGGCTAAGTGAGGATGTTACAACTTTATACGTACATGAAAGATACAAAGATAGTGAAGTCACTCTTGAACATATGAAAAATGTAGGAAATTTATTACCTGCTTTTCTTGCCTGTGTTGAAATGGAGCTTATCACTATTATTGGAAATTGTTCCAGTGAATTAAAACAGGCATGGGAAGCATTTGACGCAAAACACGTTAAAATATTAAATTGCCTATAGCTAATACACATCAGATTAAAGGAGTTCAATGTTGAGTAAATATTTAGGATTATTAATTTGCCTGTTTATGGTAATGGGTGCGTTGTTTCAAATTGGTATTTTTTTGTACATAGATATTAATAGTATTCTAATTGTTTTTGGAGGAGCCTTTGGCTACTCTCTTATCCAGAATAAAAAAGAAGATTACATAACTAATTTTGGAAAAGGAGCCATTTTTTTTGGATGGCTAGGAATGTTAATTGGTTTGATTGCTTTGACAGGAGGAAAGTATGACAATTGGGGTGACATAGATAAAATGGGTGTTGCTCTTAAAGTTTTAATGCTTCCAGTTTTTTATGGTTATATGATAAAACTAATAACAATCCCTTTTAACAACCAAAAATAGGGCAGAGTTAGATAGGAAATGAAAAGACTATTTTTATTAATATTATTAATAATAATTTCTAATAAGGCAATAGCATCTGTAGAAGGTGAGATATTAATCTGTGATAAAGATACAAGGGGCTATAACTTTATATCTAAGGATGAAGTAAAAGTATTAGGTATAAATTTAAATGAACTAAAAATATTTTCTATTAATCATTCATATGAAATAAATGAAAATGCAATCTTTATACAACAACCACTTACAGTATTAGATAAAGAAGAAACACCTAGGCCTATTGGTTGGATATTTAGAAGAAACTTAGATTACGTATCATTAGATTATATTAATGGTGATTGGAGTAGAAAGTTTTTATGGAATTGTGAGGTTACTACATTAGAGCAATTAGATTTAAGAATAGAAAATAAGCTTAATGAATTAATTAAAGTTAAGGGTAAAAAACTTTAGTTAATCAATCTCTGTCACATATATTCTCACACAACCACTATAACCACATCTCATATATCATTGACTCTGATTACATTAACCCTGCTGTATGACTCTGTATGTGTCATTGTAATGATTAACACTTTACGAGGTGTGTTTATTTTACTTAAAGTATAATTATGTACATAGAATATTTTGAAACTATCAGTCTTGTTGTAATTTTATGCTCTGTTTTTTTTGGAGGAATAGTTAAAGGTTCTGTTGGTATTGGAATGTCCATGTTTTCAGTTCCATTAATAGCTTTTATTTTACCTCCTACTAAAGCAATGATGCTTTTATGCTTTCCAGTTATAGTAACTAACTTTATCCAAATGGATATTAAAAGAGGGATAAGCAATTATAGGTTTTTCCCAATGTTTATAACACTTTTTATAGGTATACTTATTGGTGGAAAGTTAATATTAAGTCTAGATTTAAAAACAATTTCAATAATTATTGCATTAACAATTATTATTTTTACATTCATTAATTTTTTAGGGTTAAATTTAGCTAGTCTTAAACCAATATATGAGAAAAAATTATCAATCATTATTGGTTTTTTTTCAGGTGTTCTGGGTGGAATATCTACATTTTATGCACCTCCTATAATAACCTTTTTAGTTTCATTAAATTTAGAGAAAGAGAATTTTATTAGAACTACAGCAACAATGTACTTTCTAGCATCCATACCATTATACTCATCTCTTATTTATCATGGTTTAGGAAATTTTTATGATTTGTTACTTAGTTTTGTTATTACTGGTCCAGCATTGTTAGGACAATATTTTGGAACTAAAATTAGAAAGAGATTATCTAATACAATTTTTAGAAAAACTATTTTATTAATTTTAATTATTATTGGTTTTTCACTGCTGATTAAAAATTTATAAAATATTAATTTAGTTGATAAAAAGACCTTATATAATATAATTAAATTTTGTTTCAATTTGAGCTTATTTATATGCAGAAATTCACTAATATTTTTATTTTTTTTCTTTCCCTTTGGGCTATATCTACAATTGTATCATTCTATTTTGATGTATATGTTCTATTTCCTTTTACATTATTAGAAAATAATGAAATACCATATAATAACCTGATTGCAATTAGGCTTGCAATACTTGCTACTTTTGCATTTTATGGGTTAATGCATTTTTTGCATGGAAGTAAAGAAGTATATCCAATTCACTTTTTAAAAACATTTTTATTTATGCTTTCAATTATGGGATTAACTGTTTTCCTTAAAGGATATGCAGAAGTTTCTTTGAAACAATGGTTGGTTTTATTGTTTTTTTTCTGTGTAGCAACAATTCTACATCTAGCTACTGGTTCAAAAAACAGACGTTTTGGCAAGAAATGATTAATAAAATAATCCACTTTCCCAACTAACTCTAATTTCAAACTTAATTGGTTATCTCCTTAACAAACCCCATCTGTTTTATGCCCTATGCCCCATGTGTGGGAAGGGGCATTTATTTGATACAAATACCTATTATTTTATTCACACGAAATTAAAGCAGGTTAAACTGTACACGACATATCTTGACCACAACATAACGGTGATTTAATTTTTCCGTGATCATTAGGACATTTTGAAATTTGTACATTTGAACCATTATCTAACTCTAAGGTATCATTTATTAAAGTTTCATCACATTTACCACATGTTGCATTTATAGACATTCCACACTTATTGCATTCATAAGTTGCCATAATAAACTCCTTTAAATGTTATTTATAAATTTTGTATAATAAATTTGAACATATTAAGTTTAAATAGCAATTTTTTTTTATTAATATTAATTATTGCTAATTAAAACTTAATCTTAGAACCCTATCCCATGCGCTATTGTCTATGATCACATTAAATCTGCTGTGTGAAACTGCATGAGCCATATAAATATTAAACAATTTACAAAGTATAATTACTTCAATATAGCCAACTTTTTAGATGTTGATTTTCTAAATTAAACTTTTCTAGTAACCTTTTTACAACGTCACCAATAGAAACTATTCCTATTAATAATTTATTTTCAACAATAGGAATATGTCTAATTTTATTTTTTGACATTATATCCATTATGGTTTCAGATTTTGTGTTTTTATTAATAGTTATAACTTTAGATGTCATAATAGATTTTATATGAGATTTCTTAAAATCTACTGATAGATTATTAGATATTTCTCTTATGATGTCTCTTTCTGATATAATTCCTGATAGCTCCATATTATCATTTAGGACAGGTAGAGCTCCTATACTATTTTTGGCTAATAATTTTATAGCATTATATGTAGTTTTATTCTCATTTATGGAAATTAAATTTCTTGTTAGCAGTTGAGATATCAAAATATTTTCATCATTTGAATTCATTTCATCCTCCCAATATTACAATACTTATTAACACTTTCACAACTAAAGATATCAAATTTATGAAACAAAATAAATAATCTAAATTAACAATAATAGAAATTAACCCGTAGTTATGGTATTGAAAGTAAATTCATAAATAAATCTAATAGTGTTGCATGTGGATGTAACAAATATATAAGATAAAATTAATAATGATCGAATTAACTAAAAATCAATTAAATAGCTATTCTCGTCAAATTTTAGACGATTATGATTCTAAAAATCCTAGCACCTTATTTAAAGATAAAATTACAATAAGCAATGAAGATGCTTGGCGCATTCAATCTGCTGTAACCGATTTAAGACAGAAAAGAGGTGAAGAAGTTATAGGTTATAAAATTGGATGTGTTTCCAAAGACACTCAACTTAAAATGGGTTTTACAAAACCAGCTTGGGGAAGGCTTTGGAAACATGAATTATACTCTGATGGGGTTACTTTAGAAAAAAATAATTATTCAAATCCTGCAATGGAAGCTGAATTTGGTGTTATATTAAAGCGTGACTTAAAACCTGATTTAGTGAATTTAGATTATATACTAGATTCAATTGAAACCATTCATCCTATAATTGAAATACATAATCTTGTTTTCAATGGCAACCCACCTTTTGGTGCAGAACTTCTTGCTAACAATGCTATCCATGCTGGTGTAGTAATAGGAAAGCCAAATAAAGGAAACATCAAAGCTGAAATTACTGACCTAAAACTTATATTTGACAAAGAGATAATTGATACATGGTCAGACAAAAAATGGCCGCATGATATGTTGTCAGAAGTAGAGTGGTTAGTTAAAGAACAAGATAAAATAGGTAATGTTTTAAAAAAAGGTAACTTGATTTTAACTGGGGCATATGGACTTCCAATTCCTATAAATGATAAAAAATTAATAGAGGTTACATCTTCTTTATTTGGAAATGTGTCTGCTATTTTTCAATAAAATTGAATAATGATACCCAACTTACATAGAAATATACAATCATTATAGCCACAAATCATAAAAGATTTATTCTGATTTGATTGACACTGCACTTTTACTATGTATGAGACATTAAAATGGCTAGCGCTTTACAGGATGCTCTTGTAAGGCTTAACGTTTAGAAATACTTTTAGATTCATTTTTAATTTTTTCTTCTAAATGACCAATCATAATCCTTCTCATATATTCAGCTCTTGCGAGATCTGTAAAAGAATATTCACGTATATCGTCATTTGTTATCCTGATAGAAAAATTATAAAAAGCTCCCGTTTTTTTTATACTAGATGCACTTCCAGATGCTATTTTTCTTGTGTTCACTAAAGTACCAAATTTAGTTTCAATGATATTAGTCATTTAAATTCCTCCTTTTAGCTATGCTGTTAATCATATACTTAAATTAATAAAGAGGTCAAATAATTATATAAGTATTTAAATATTTTAAATGAAAGTTAACAATATTCATACATGACGTGAGATCTGTCAGATGTATGTTGTCTGACTTCTGAGCTCCAACGTCCTTCTTCAACCGCTAGAGACCATTCTTTACTTTGCACAACATCTGGGCTATCTATTTCGTACATAGCTATAAATTTTTGTGCTGGAGCATTCATTGATTTTGTCTCGCCACCGATTGAAAAATTAAAGGATGTTCCTTTACCTCTTGTTACCTTGTTCACACCAGGTACTTTTAAAAGATAGGGAATATGTTCTTCATCGTAAACCTCGTTGAATAAATTTTCATACTCTTTTTTAACATTCATAGAAACTACAAAAATATATTTTGAATTTGCCACAATACCCTCCCTAACTCTCTTTTTGTAAGATTTTATTAGAAATTGTTTTTCTCTTTTATTCAACTTTTTAATTTCTAATTCTCTTTTGGTTGCATTACTTCTATTTAGAGAAAGCTCTTTATAGACTAGTTTAAGTGGTAAACGCCCACGTAAATATTTAGAGCCATGTCCTGAGGTATGTTGTTCTATTCTTTTATCTAAGTTTTTTGTGATTC
This sequence comes from Alphaproteobacteria bacterium, assembly GCA_016777705.1. Classification (GTDB taxonomy): domain Bacteria; phylum Pseudomonadota; class Alphaproteobacteria; order Puniceispirillales; family Marisalimonadaceae; genus Marisalimonas. The sequence continues at coordinate 6,079 of JADHQW010000106.1, forward strand.
CAGTATAGAGTGATTGGTCTTTACATTTTAAAATATAAATTATCCAATTCATTTCTATTCTGCTCTATTTATTGTTTGTCATATTTATAAACACATCTTCTAGGCTTACATCTTTTGTCGATAAATCTAGAATATCTAAGCTTGAGTTGTATAACGTTTTAATAATATTTTTCATAGAGGTTTCGCTAGGCTTAAAAATGATCTCCAAAGTATCAGAAACAATTTTAACGGTACCAATTTTTTTAAGACTAATTTTATCTTTATCAGAAACCTTTTTCTTTTTAAGTTTAATATAAATTATTTTTTCATTAAACTTTGTTAGTAATGATTGTTTGTTTTCGTTAGCAATTATTTTTCCTTTGTTAATTATTGCTATATCGTCACACAAATACTCAGCTTCTTCTAAGTAATGAGTTGTCAAAATTATTGTAACACCTAGCTTATTTAAGTCTTTAAAATGCTGCCATAATTTTTGCCTCAATTCCACATCAACACCAGCTGTGGGTTCATCAAGTATTAAGATAGGAGGGGAGTGAACCATTGCTTTTGCGACCAATAATCTTCTTCTCATTCCTCCAGATAATTTTCTACTATATGACTTAGCTTTATCGCTTAAATCCATTAATTTTAGTAATTCTTTTGTCTTACGAAAAGCTTTAGGAACATTAAACATTCCTGAATGTAAGTCTAACAACTCATCAGGAGTAAAAAAAGCGTCTATATTTAATTCTTGTGGCACTACACCAACAGCTAATTTTGATTGTTTTCTTTCTTCTTCTATATTCATACCCCAAACAGACACATACCCAGAGCTTTTTAATACAATTCCTGATATTATATTTATTAATGTTGATTTACCAGCCCCGTTTGGTCCTAACAAACCAAACATAGATCCTGCTTTGACGTTTAATGACACATCATCTAATGCATAATGCTCATTTTCCCCTTGGTAAATTTTAGTAAGATTTTTTATTTCAAGGGCAAGCTTGTTTTTAGGTATTTGCCAATTTTCTGTTTTCATTCTAATTCTTTCTAATCAGATCATCTATGTTTTTATCTGTCTTAATGAAGTATAAAATTTATTATGAATTAATGACAATTATATTTAATTATCTATAATATGATCTCTAATATTTATCATAAATTAATTTTTAAATCACAGTTTTATAAATATTCTGATTTAAGCTTAATAAATTAAAACGAGTAGATATGAATAATGAGATGCAACAAAATACTAGGCCAGATCTAAAATTTAATGACCCTAATAATATACTTTTGATTGATGGGTCAGGGTATATTTTTCGTGCATTTTATGGATTACCTCCTATGACTAATAAAAATGGGGTCCCAGTTAATGCCGTATTTGGTTTTACCAAAATGCTCATAAAGCTTA
>JADHQW010000107.1 GCA_016777705.1 Alphaproteobacteria bacterium
AATCTATCACATAAAACAATATCCCCTTTAAATAATGAAGGATTGATAATTTTATTTATATGTTCTCTTCTCAAGGCATTAAATATCAGTGATTCAGAGTAAGAGTCCCAAGAGTTTATTTCACCTGAAACTAAAAGTTTTCTGATTAATTCACCTTCTTTAGTCCCTCCTGGTTCTCTTGTGGACAGTACATTAATATTCTTTTTTGTAAGAGATGTCTTTAATAACTCTATTTGAGTGCTCTTTCCAACACCCTCACCACCTTCAAAAGAAATAAAAAGACCTTTTTTTGATTTGTTGTAATAGTTATTTGACAACAAATTCTCCATAAAGCAAATACATTAAAATAGATTTTGCTTTCATAAACGTGGACATTGTATCAATGTTTTGAGATGAAACAATATTCTGTTTAATTAATTCTTTTCCTGGGATGTCTATGAAAATATCTCCCACTTTATCGCCTTTCGCAATTGGAGCGGATATTGGGTCCTTCCATTGAATCTTTATCTTAGTTTTATTCAATTCCAATGGAGAAATAATTTTTTTAAACGCTTTTTCTGCAACCAGATCTACTTGAGGTTGTTTGCCCAACCATATATTGGCTCTAGCAAGGCTTTTCTTATCATTGAATAATGATAACAAAGCAGTTTCTCTAAAAACTATATTAAAGAGCCTTTTACTTTCAAATGTTCTCTTCTTTTTACTATTAAGGCCATTTATAACAATTGATACCCTTCTATTATTTTTCTTTACTGATCCAATTAGTCCATAACCTGACTCATTAGTATGGCCAGTTTTCAAGCCATCAGCTCCATTCATTGAATATAATAGAGGGTTTCTATTAGATTGTTTAATATTATTGTAAGTAAAAATCTTTTCATTAAATAATTCATATAATTTAGGAAAATTATTTATTATATTGCGTGTTAAAATAATTAGATCTCTAGAAGTTGTTTTTAAATCTGGGTGAGGCCAGCCAGTTGCGTTGGTAAAATAAGTATTATTCATACCTAAAATTTTAGCATATCTATTCATTTCCCTTGCAAATGCTTCCTCTCCTCCAGAAATACCTTCTGCTAAGACAACAGCAGCATCATTTCCAGATTGAACTATCAAACCTAGAAGTAAATCTTTAATACTTACATTAGTATTAAGTTCAAGAAAAGATCGAGAACCACCCATACGCCAGGCTCTATTAGATACTAAAAAAGTATCCGACATCTGCAATGACTGATCTTTAAGTTTATCAAATATTATGTAAGCTGTCATTACTTTTGCCATTGAGGCAGGTTTCATAATTTGATCAGCATTTTTTTCAAATAAAACTTCATCAGCTTCATGATCGTAGATTATCACTTGCTTAGCTGGAGACTTAATATCTAGAAATTGAGAAATGGATTTTTTCATCCATATAAAATTAAAACTTAATAAAAAGAAAAATAATAAGTAAAAATTTATTCTTTGTTTTTGCATTAACAACCTCATGAAATTTTATTCAACAACAATTTGAGCACCTTGCATTCCCCTCTTTAATAGTAAATATTGCAAATCATCAACTTTTTTAACATCTAAAAACGGACCTGCTTTAACTTGAAAAAATTCTTTATCACGAGATATTGTTTTATAAATTTTTACATTTTCAACATAGGAAATCTTTTTTTTCATTAATTGTGCTGATTTAAGAGAGCTAAAGGATGCTAATTTTATAAAAATTCTATACTCTTTATTTAAATTCTTGATATCATAATTTATTTTATTTTTTAATATTTTTTTCTTTGAACCTAACACTTTAACATTATTAATTTTTGGAACATTTACTTGAGGCAGTTCTAGTTTAGGTAAATCTTTAATTTCAGGAAAATATCCTTTTTTAGCAAGATTTTCAAGGATTTCACTTTTCTCCTTTAGAATAGTAACTCTGACAAGCCCTGTTCCCTTCTTTTTTAAACCAAGGATATCGGCTGCTTTAGATGATAAATCTATAATTCTATCATTAACATAGGGTCCCCTATCATTAATTCTTAAAATGATGGATTTGTTATTTTCTAAGTTAGTTACTTTGACTGCACTAGGAAGAGGTAATGTTCTATGAGCTGCGGTAAGAGCATATTGATCATAAACTTCACCGTTTGCTGTAATTTTACCATGAAATTTTGGACCATACCAAGAAGCAATTCCAGTTTTGTTATAATAGAGATCTTTCTTTGGAAAATAATATTTTCCTTTTATCTTATATTTTTTACCAATTTTAAAAACAGCCTTTGAAGAATTACTCTTTTTGTTATTTGGAATGAAATATTTTTTTCCTAAATTTGCAGCAACTTCAATACCTGATGTACAACTTTGTAATAAAAGTAATAAAATTAATAATAATACTAATTGAATTACATTATTTGACTTTAAGCCTATTGAATTAGAATACATATATTATTTTTCACTTATTGAGTCTGACAAGTTACCAACAGCTATTGCAAAATAATTAGATCTGTTCCAATTAAGAAGAGAATCAAAATTGCTATAAACTAAAAAACCATAGTTACCATAGTTGTCAGGAATAACAAGTCTAGCTTTTAAATCTAATTGAGGAAGCTTAGTCTTATCACTATTTAAAATTCCTTTAGATGACCACTTTTTTAAAGTAATATATTTTTTATTAAGCTCAAATTTATTATCACCTAAAAAAACTTTTCTTCCCCAAGTTTTTTTGTCAGACCAACCAACTTTCTTTAAATAATTAGCAGCTGAAGCAAACACATCCGGCTTTGAAGTCCAAATATTTTTTGTACCGTCTTTATCCCAGTCACTTGCATAATTTAAAAAACTAGAGGGCATAAATTGACATTGACCCATCGCACCAGCCCAAGATCCAGTCATTTTATTTAAGGAAATGTGTCCATCACTAATAATCTTTAGAGCATTAAATAATTCTTTTTTAAAATAATCATGTCTTCTTCCATCAAAAGTTAACGAAGCTAATGATGATATAACTGAGAACCCTCCAGTTAATCTTCCAAAATCTGTTTCAATACCCCACAAAGCAACTATAAACCTTGCCTGAACACCATAATGCTTAGCAATTTTGTTTAGAAGGATTTTATTTTCTTTAAATTTTTTGTTTGCTTTTTTAATTCTAAGAGGAGTGACAACTCTTTTTAAATATTGATCTAAAGTTAGTTTAAACTCAGGTTGAGATCTATCAAGTTCAATAACTCTAGGAATAAAATAGGCCTTTTTTTTAAATTGCTTAATTACCTTTGCAGAAATACCTTTTTTTTGAGCATCTTTAGAAATATCATTTATAAACGTATTAAATTTTTTATCAGAAGAATTAGCATAAGAAGTTAAAGGAAAATATATAAAAAAGAATAAATAAATTATAACATATTTAAAAACAAACATAATTGTAATCCTTCCAAAAGCATTTTTACTTTAAACACTTATTAATAATAAAAAAATATTTATCTTAATTTATAGTAAAAAAATAATTTGTATTGTTAATTAGTAATAATATTTAACTAGATTTTACTTGCCATCAATGTGAACCTAGTTTAAAAAAATCTCTGTCGGATGGGTGACTGAGCGGTTGAAAGTACCGGTCTTGAAAACCGGCGAAGGTGAAAGCCTTCCGTGGGTTCGAATCCCACCCCATCCGCCATAAAATTCCATTTACTATCTTAAAATCTAATCTAAATTCTTTAAATATTTTTTACTTTAAGTTACGTTTATTTAGAACGTCATCTATATATTTTGACAGTGAAATATTTTTTTTAAAGCATTTTTTAATATTCATCTCTCTGCTCTCAATTGTAGATTTTGAAAAACCAATAATCGTCATATTTTTTTTTAATTCAACAAGAACTTCTTTAATTAAAAACTGTCCATTAATTTTATCTGATTTAATTCGAATTGCAGCTAAGCAATCAGCAATACTTTCTTTCATCATGTATTCAAAGCTATTTTGTTTTGGAGGTTTTTTTTCTAAATCACCAGTTTGATGGTGAGCACATTCATGAAAGTCTATAAACAGTTGAAGTGCTTTTGATGATTTTTGGTAATTAAATCTATAGATTATTGGTAAACCATTTATGTCTCTTTTAGCAACTCCTGCAGTAAATCTTCCTGTTTTAGAATTAAGATTTTTGAAATAAACTTTCTCACCTCTATTATTTGAACACAAAGGTGGCTCGGATATCTTGTTTTCAAAATTTGATGTTTGTGAATATGCTAAATGTTTAAAATTGAAAGCCAATATAAAAGAAAATATCAATAATTTCATATTTTTATTGTAAAAACCGTTCAAGATTATTTAACCCTATTTAAGTTACCATGCAACAACGAATCCTTTACATCGCTCTGTAGCTTTCTATGGAGCATTATTAGTTAGATTAACTTCATATATCTCATTTAGAATTTTTAAAAGTTTATTTTTTTTATTTAAAACATTTATTTCATTAATATTTATAAAAAACATTAATAGCTAAAACCCCTAGCAGACACCGGCCAAAGGTCAATTACGATATTGTCTTTTTTTACAACATACCAATCATGAAGATTACAAGTAGGATCACAGTGACCAGGTATTAAAAAAACTTTATCATTAATTTTAAGTAAATTATCTAAATCTTCTATTACACCATGTTCATCTGAACAATTGATATACTTTAAGTCATAATTAAAAACTGTTGGTAAACCGCTGTCTAAGGACATTGATTTTAACCCTGCATCTACAACAGCTTGTTTTTTTACAGAAGTAGACATTACATTTGATAATACAAATAATGCATTTTTAAAATTAATAGTATTATTTACCTTACTGTCTTTTTTTAAAGATGAATAGTGAGCATCCATAAATGCATATGAACCTACTTGAATTTCATCATAGACATTTTCTTTAACTTCTAGGTCAAAACATCCTGTGCCAACACCTGTTATAATTGGAGAGTAATCTTTAAATCTTGTTTTTAAAGATCTAATTTTATTACATGTCTCTTGAACATTTATCTTTCTTTGTGCAAAATCTTCAATATGTTGTATGGACCCATTATAAGCTTGAAAACCTTCAAATTTAATATTTGACATTGTGTTAATTAAATCTATTAAGCTTTGTATTTCTTTGAAGGATTCTAACCCACATCTATTAGCTCCACAGTCATATTCTATATAAACATTAATAATAGAATTATTTTCAAAAGCTGAATTTTGGATGTTAATAATATTTTCTTCATTATCTACACAACAACTTATATTGCAATTTTTTGTATCAATTTTTGTTAATCTATCAATTTTTAAAAGATCAGTTACTTGGTTAGTAATCAATATATCTTTAATACCATGTCTAAAAAACACTTCAGCTTCACTTACTTTTTGACAACAAATACCGTGTGCACCCCCATTATTTATTTGAAAATTTGCTACATCAATTGATTTATGCATTTTAGCATGGGGTCTTAATTTTACTTTGTTATTTGTAATAAATTCTTTCATTTTTAAAATATTATTTTCAAATATTTTATAATCTATTATTAAAGAAGGTGTTTGGACATCTTTAATATTCATGCCCACTTTTGCAGGTATATTATATCCAACTTCAAATTTCTCTAATTTCATTTATCTAGTTTCTTATTTTAAAAAATAGTACTTATTAACTTCTTTACATTTAAATTATATATTGCGATATATAAAATACAACAGATATAGGTTTAAAAATGAAATTCTTGCATACAATGATTAGAGTTACTAATATTGAAGATTCAATTGACTTTTATTGTAATAAACTAGGTCTTGTTGAAATAAGACGTAAAGATGTACCTGAAGGAAAGTTCACACTAATTTTTCTAGCAGCTCCAGAAGACGAGAACACAGCTATTGAAACAAGGTCACCTGAAATTGAATTGACTTATAATTGGGAACCAGAAACTTATGGATCAGGTAGAAATTTTGGTCATCTTGCGTTATCAGTTAAAAATATATATGAAACTTGCCAAAAATTGATGGATAATGGTGTAATTATCAATAGACCTCCTAGAGAAGGTAGAATGGCTTTTGTAAAGTCACCTGATAATATTTCGATTGAATTGCTTCAACAAGGTGAAAACCTTGAGCTTATGGAGCCTTGGAAAAGCATGAAAAACACTGGAACTTGGTAATTTAAAAATTAATTATTAAGAAGCTGCAACTCTTCAATTAAACTTAGGACAGCATTAAATTTTTCTTCTCTTGTATTTAATGTTTTTTGCAAGAATAATTTTTGATCTGGCCTAATCTTAACTTGACCGCTCTTCTTTGTTACCCATTCTAAAAGCTTATCTGCATTATTAAAAAAGTTATTTTTAAAACCTAATAAGACTCCTTTTGGTCCTGCATCTATAAGATTAATTTTATTGTATAAACATTTGTTTTTTATCATTAAAGTCATAAGCAAATTATTAACTTCTTCAGGTGGAGGGCCAAATCTATCAAATAATTCTTCGGTAAAAGTATTTATATCCTCAGGTGAACTTAAATCACCTGCTTTTCTATACAGAGACATTCTAGTAGGAAGATCAAAAACATAATCCTCAGGAATAAGTATCGATAGACCAAGAGAGATTGATGGAGACCAAACCTCTTCGATTTTTTTACTACTATCTTTATACGAGCTAACCGCTTCTTTTAGCATGTCTTGATATAATTCAACACCAACTTCTTTAATTTGTCCTGATTGTTCATCCCCTAAAAGATTACCTGACCCTCTAATATCCATATCATAACTGGCAAGCGAAAAACCAGCTCCTAAATTATCTAATGTTTTGATGACATCTAATCTTTGTTGAGATTTATTTAACAAAATTTTACCTGGATCAATAGTAAAGTAAGAGTAAGCTCTATGTTTTCCACGACCTACTCTACCTCTCAATTGATATAATTGAGAAAGACCAAACAAATCTGATTTGTGTATGATCATAGTATTAGCATTTGGGATGTCTATACCAGACTCAATTATATTCGTAGAAATCAAAATATCTGATTTACCTTCAGAGAATGAATTAATAGACTTATCTAATTCATCTATTTTCATTTGTCCATGAGCTACACTAATAACTAAATTTGGAACCATTCTATTAATTTTTTGATATAAATCGTCAATATCTCTAACTCTTGGACATACAACAAAAGTTTGTCCTCCTCTATTTTTTTCTCTTAATAAAGCATCAATTAAGACAACGTTATCCCATTCTAATACAAAGGTTCTAACAGACAATCTATTAATAGGTGGAGTGGTAATTAAACTTAACTCTTTTAGTCCGGATAATGATAGTTGAAGAGTTCTTGGAATTGGTGTTGCTGTTAAAGTTAAAACATGTATATTTCCTTGTAGTTCTTTAATCTTTTCCTTTTGCCCTACTCCAAAATGTTGCTCTTCATCAACTATTAGTAAACCTAGATTATTAAAGTCAATGTCAT
>JADHQW010000108.1 GCA_016777705.1 Alphaproteobacteria bacterium
TTTTTAATATGTTAAATATATATTTTTAAGGAGTATGTGATTTGTCAAAAGCTTTTTTGTTGTGGTGGATACAGGTAGTTACTGTGTCATTTGCCGCAATCTTAATTTTTACTTATGGATGGTTTGAAAAACTATATGATGCTGATCAAACTAAGATTAGTTTTATAATAATAGTAATTTTCATTGGAACATCAATGTCAACAGGTTTCTTAAGTTTTAAGTCAAGCGTTGAATACAATAAATTAAGTAATTATATATGGTTTGCTTCAGAAACAATGGTCACCCTGGGTTTAATTGGAACAGTTGCAGGGTTTTTGTTAATGTTAAGTTCTGCTTTTGATAACTTAGATGTTAGTAATGTAGAAAATGTCCAAAAAGTAATATCTAATATGGCGTTGGGAATGAGTACGGCTTTATGTACTACTCTTGCAGGTTTAGTTGGTAGTGTATTAACTAAAATTCAAATGGTTATTCTAGAGAATAATTCTAATTATGAGTGATCCTAGATACAGATCTTCTTTTGGATTTATAGATCTATTATTCAATATGCTGATAGGTTTTGTATTCTTGTTTATGTTAGCTTTTTTATTAATAAATCCAGTAGCTAAAAAAGAAACAATAAAGCCTAAGGCAGAGTACTTTATAGAATTGGAGTGGGATGGTGAAAAGCCATATGATCTAGATGTTTGGGTTAAAGACAATATGGGCCATATAGTAAGTTTCAGAAGGCCGGATGACGCATTAATCCATTTAGAAAGAGATGATTTAGGTACTGTAAATGATACTTATGTGGATCAAAATGGTAAAACAGTTTACTTAAAAGAAAATAGAGAGGTTGTCGCTATAAGAACACCAGAGGCTAGATCATATTTAGTTACAATTCATTTTTATAATGCAAGAAAATTTCCAGCACCCCTTACGCACGCTACAGTAAGGTTACTAAAAGTTAACCCTTATAAAGAAGAATACACAAAAAAATTATTTTTTAGTGAAGAAGGACAAGAGCTCCCAGCATTTAAATTTAGAGTTGATTATAATGGTATTGTACACGTTGATCCAACGAACGAGCTTATAATTGATGGTGAAGTAATAAGAAAAAAGAGTGGTGTGTAATGTTAGATTTTTCAATCAGCACAGGACAATTAATGTTGATTTGGTCGTTTGCGGGGGCTATTTGTTGTTTGCCATTTTTTACAAAAAATATTTGGCAAAGGTTTTTTACAGTACCTATTATATTTATTGCGATATGGCTTAGTTTTTATACAAATCACGAGTTTATAGGCCGTCCTATGTATGACAGGCCTCCAGAACAATTTGTGTATGAACATCACGCAGTCATTTATGATAAAGGTGAGAGATTAATTGTGCTTTGGGCTGTAAAAGACGGTATTAATAAGCTTTTTAAATTCCCTCATACAGAACAAAATGAAGAAGCTTTAGATCAAGCTAAAAGAAATGCTGAAAGATCAGGTGTACCTCAAATGGGTGAAATTGTTAAAGAAGATCTAGTTGAAAAAAGATCAAGAAATAACGAATTTACTTTGAAAACTTATCGGTTTCCATTTCAGAAGATGATGCCTAAGTAAAATATTTAAATTTTAAACTTTTGTTCTATATACTTACACAAAATTGGTTGAATTGAATTTGACATCTCTGAAAAAGAATCCTCCCACAATTTTTTTGAATTGCCAACATCATGTCCTGTAAGAAGTAATGTGCCGAAGGGTCCTACTTGGTCAATAAACTGAATTAATTTTTCTGTGACAGTTTTTTTGTTCCCAACAATAATTAAGTTCTTTGCTTTTGTTATGGCTTCTGGAAGTTCTTTGTTTAGATTAATATCTTTTCCTAAAGTGCCAGAAGCTAGCTTTGAAACAGTATTTAAATAAAGAAAGTAATGAGAAAACACGCCTTTGGGGTTATCTAATATCTCTTTTGCTTCTGAGTCTGAAGAAGTGATAAGCACACTTCTCCCAACACGCCATTTACGATAAGAAGGTTTTTTTCCTACTTTATTTGCAGCTTCTTGATAAGTAGGCCAGTGAGTTGCAATATCATTTGCATCAACAAAGTTTCCTGAAATTGGTATCCATCCTTTTTCTCCAGCTAATTTAGCAGTCATTGAATTAGGATTTTTTAAAGATACTGCAATTTCTGGATGAGGAGTTTGAAATGGTTTAACAAATTTTCCAATACCTAATTCACTGACAACATTTTTGTTAAGAGAAATGTCTAGAAATTCACCCTTATAATTATAATCTTTCTCATCACTCCAAAATTTTAAAATTGCCTCTATAGATTCAATCATGGTAATGGCACGTGCGCGACCATCCATATTGTCAAAAAGTTCCCAGTCACTTACTAGACCACCAGCACCAACTCCAAGTATAACTCTGCCTTTAGATAGATGATCAAGTAAACTTACTTGACCTGCGACTACTGCTGGGTGTTGTTGTGGTAAAGAAATAACACCTGTTCCAAATTTTATATTTGTGGTTTCTGATATCAAAGAGGCATTAAATATCAGGGGAGAGGTGACTGGCTCTGCAGTTGAGCTATAATGTTCACCCATCCATGCTTCAGTGAAATGCAATTTATCTGCTAAAATAACAAGCTGTCTATCTTCTTCATAAGAAACGTTTACATCCTTGTCTGCTGGATGCAACGGCATCATAAATAATCCAAGATTTAACATTTATTTACAGTTTCTCCAAAATAAGTTCATTTTAATTTTTTCTTATATTATAAAAGCTTAAACTTTATTATTTTATATGTAATTATAAAAAATTAAAAATCTAATACTACAGATCCAGTTGTAAGTCTTCTTTCTAAAAGAGATTGAGCTTTTTTGATATCATCTATTCTTATAACGTGATCAATATTAATTTTAATGTCTTTATTGATTATCATATCAAAAAACATATCTGCATTTTTTTGCATTTCATCACTATTTTTGATGTATGTATTTAACCCACCAGTTGCAATTGATCCTGAAAAAGATCTTAATGTATTTATATTTATAGGTTCAATTGGTCCTGATGAAACGCCAAATGTAACTATTCTTCCTTTTGGAGCAAGGCATTTTATACCTTTTAAAAAAGTATCTTTCCCAACAGAGTCGTAAATAACATCTACACCTATATCTTTTGTTATTTCCATAACTTTTTCATAAAAATTCTCCTTTAAATAATTAATCGTGAAGTCACAGCCATTTTTCTTTGCAATTTTTTCTTTTTCTTCAGTACTAACTGTTCCAATAACATTTGCTCCAATCTTTTTTGCCCATTGGCATAGGATTTGGCCAACACCACCAGCGACAGCATGAATAAGTAAAGTATTATTTTTTTTTAGTTTGTATGAATGATGTAGTAAATATTGGGATGTTAATCCTTGAAGAGTTGCAGCGGCGGCAATCTTAAGATCAACTTCATTTTTTAATTTTATAAGTTTATTTTCATTTAAATTCATCATTTGTGAAAAAGAACCGAGGTTCATGCAGTGAGTGACTTTGTCACCAATTTTAAATTTTGTAACATTACTTCCTAATTTTTTGATTTTTCCAGAAGCCTCCATGCCCATTATAGTAGGCAGGCTTTTTAAAGGGTAAGTTCCATTTCTTTGATTTATATCTATAAAATTTAAGCCAGCATAAGAATGCTCAATCAACACCTCATTTGCGCTAGGTTCTTTGATGTCTACTTCTTCTAATTTAAGAACATCAATAGATCCCTGTTCATATATTTTAACTACTTTTGTTTTCATCTTTTTACTCACTAAATTATAAAAGGAAATTTTTTAATATTTCTTTTCCACCTTCGCTTCCAAATGACTCAGGGTGATATTGAATTCCATATATTGGATAGGAATTGTGAGATATTGCCATAATTTCATTTTGTGATGTTAAATCTTTAAATTTAGGTAAAATATTTTCAAAGTCTGTATCATGCGAAACTCCATTTATAGTAAAGCAATCAGGAAGTGTTTTTACGTCAACTATTAATGAATGATATCTCATTATTTCAATGTTTTGAGGAATATTATTATGTATTCCTTGTTTGTCATGGCATAAATACGAAACTTTACCGTGCATTGGTTGTTTAGCATGAATAATTTTACCGCCATAAGCATTGACAATGCCTTGCATACCAAGACAAATTCCTAATATTGGGGTAAGTGGACCTTTTTCTAAAATTACATCCCCACATATACCAAAATATTTTTTTTGTTCAGGAGATCCTGGGCCAGGTGATATAATTATTTTATCTGGGTTAATCTGGTTAATATCAGTTATTGATAATTCATCATTCCTTTTTACAATGACTGCGTTACCATGCTGATTTAAATACTTATTAAGAATTTCACCACACAATTGATATAAATTAAAAGTAAATGAATCATAATTATCTATAATTAATACCTTCATTTTATTTTTTATTCTCAAACGATTTAAGAACTATTTTCATTGCTTCTAACTTTCTTTCTATTTCTTGATATTCTTTATCTGGGTCTGAATCGTATACATTTCCTCCACAAGTTTGTGCATAAGCGTCTTCACCTTTGATAAATAATGATCTTATAGGTATTGCAAACGTACAATCTCCATTAAAGCCAAATTGACCAATAGCTCCTCCATATGGTCCTCGACCATCTTCCTCAATTTCGTTTATTATTTTCATTGCTTCAATTTTAGGAGCTCCTGATAGGGTACCTGCAGGAAAGTTTGATGCCAACGCTGAAAACATATCTTCATTTTCATTAATTATGCCTGCAATTTCAGACGAAATATGTTGAACATGCGAGTATTTTTTTATGTCCATTAAATTTCTTACTTTAACGGTTCCAAATTTTGCAACTCTTCCTAAATCATTTCTATGTAAATCAACTAGCATGTTATGTTCTGCTATTTCTTTACTATCATTAAGCAACTCCCTAGCTAATTTCAAATCCTCTTCTTTATTTGATCCTCTCTTAGTTGTTCCAGCTAGAGGAAATGTTTCCATTTCACCATTTTTTAGTCTAAATAATAGTTCAGGTGAGGCACCAATAATGACTTGATCATCAAATTTCATAAAATACATATGTGGAGAAGGGTTTAGGGAGCGTAATTTTGAATAAATTTCTGTTAAATTTCCTTTAATTCTATAATGACTTTTAAAGCCAACTTCACATTGAAAAATCAAGCCATTTTTTATATCTTCTTTAATTTTTAATACTGCTTTTCTATGATCTTCTTTTGTCATAGAATTTTTTATGAATTTACAATCTACATTCTTGTTGAATTTATTAGTTTGTTTCAGTATATCCTTCAGAATTTCAATTTTGTTATCTTCATAATAATAATAAAATATTTCTCCAGTCATTTGATCAAAAATTAAGCCATCAAGGTACACACCAAATTTAAATGATTCAAAATTGTTATTTTTTGTTATATTCAAATTATCTTCAAAAAAATTAATACTATCGTACCCGATAAAGCCAACTAATCCACCTGCATATTTTCTTGATATTATATTCTGTGGTATGATTGTTCGTAATTCATAATAAGGATTATCACAAACATATTTTTCAATTTTGCCATTACTTGTATCCTCAATTATTAATTGATCTTTTTGTTCAGAATAAACAATATACTTTGGATTAAAGCCAACAATATGATAACGAGAAATGTTACTTTCTTCACCTAACGATTCAAATAAAAAACAATTCTTAAAATTTTGTTCTATTTTAATAAATAGCTGAAAAAAGTCATATTCATCTCCAATTTTAACATATTTAGGTTTTCCTTGGATTATTATTTTGTTTGGTTTTTTATTAATCATTTAAATCAATTTTATTTGTTTTAAGCATTTGGATAATTTCACTATTAACTTTAAAAATATCTTCGTTTTCTAATGCACTAGCGCCTCTTGTAACGGTAGCTATTCCAACATTTAAAATTTCTGATATCTCTCTTTGTTTTTTTCCTTTAAGTAGTAATTGAAATATTTTTATACGATTTTCCAACTCTTTTATTTCTTTGTTTGTGAAGAGAGCTTTTAAAAGAAGTTTTAACATTTCAGGCTTGCTGGTTTCAGATAATAATTTTATTAAAAGTGTTGTTTTCATGTACTAGTACGTTTTCTTTTTAGTAAAAAGAATGATATAAAATAAAAATTTTAAGATTTATACTGCTTTTAAGTTTCCGGCAGAAACTTTACCGTTCTGACCATCTTCTAGTTCGTATTGAATTTTTTGATCAGGTTCAAGTGTTGTCATGCCCGCAGCTTGAACTGCACTGATGTGAACAAACACGTCTTTATCTCCACCCTCAGGTTCAATAAAACCATAGCCTTTGGTTGGGTTGAACCATTTAACTGTTCCTGTGGCCATTTTTCTTCCTTTTCTTTTCTTAAATAATTAAAGCGTATTATAGCTTCAAATTACTTTATTAAATAATTATTGTTAAGGCAAGTTTCAAATTACACTATCTTATTAGTTAATAATCGGCTTCTTGTGCTTTAATTATTGAACTTACAGCAGTATTATAGGGAGTTTCAACATTATGTTCTTTTCCTAAAGTTACGACCATACCATTAATAGCATCAATTTCTGAAAGTCTATGAGCTTCAATGTCTTGAAGCATTGAAGGTTTAGAATTAAGTAGTTTTTTGCCAAACTCTGTTATGTAATCAACTGTATCGTCAAATGTAAAGTTTACTTTTCTAAGGTCGCCCATCTTTCTTGCCTCGAGTGCACAGCCTTTGGCAACGTTAAACATATATTCATTTTCCATGACTTGGCCAAGCGTCTTTTTAAATATGGAGCATGAACCACTCCAAGCTACATTACATACAAATTTTTCCCAAATTAACTGTTCTATATCTTCAAATGACTTTGCGTTAAATCCAGCATCACACCAAACTTGAACTAAATTATCTAACCTTTGTGTTATGCCTCCATTCATTTCACCTATTCTAATCATACTCATATTATTGTGATGTGCATGTCCTGGAGCAATCATAGAAGCTCCAAATCCTTGAGCTACGCCAAGGAGTATATTGTCTGTAGGCATAAAAGACGCTATTCTTTCTCCTGCTCCTAATCCATTTTGAATAGTTAAAATTATAGAGTCTTTAGATACAATTTTGCATAGTTTTGATGCAACTGGTCCAACTTCAGCCGCTTTGGTTGCAATAATGAAAAGGTCGTATCCTTTAGCGTCATTAATGTCTTTAGAAACTTTTATGTTTTTGACAGTTTTATCACCGCTAAAGCCTGACACTCTAAGGCCATTGGAATTAATTGCCTTGATATGATTTTCCCAAAGATCAATTGCCAAAACGTTGTTATTACTTTGTGCAAGAAAAGACGCATAAATAGATCCCATCGCACCAGCTCCAATTACAGCTATTTTCATAGTTAATATCTCCACTATTATTTAATAAAAGTTCCATTAT
>JADHQW010000109.1 GCA_016777705.1 Alphaproteobacteria bacterium
TATTTCCAAATTTTTATTACCTCATTAATTTTTAAGAATTTACTATTTTCATATTGATGAAAGATTATTTCAATAGCTTTTTCTTTATTTTCAGCTTCTACAATTAATGTTTTATTTATAATTTCTTTTTTACCGTCACTGTGAATAAATTCTAAACAAAACTTTACTTCAAAGTCTGTTTTCCAATTTGTCATAAATTAACCTATGGGTATTTATATTAAATTAAATTGATTTAAAATTTAAATATTTTAAATATTGTTTATGGAATAGTTATATTCAGAATTATTATTTATTAAATAAAAAGTATAAGCAATGAATTTTAAATATAATAAAAAGAATGCAAAATGCATGTGGTGCAAGAGAACTGAAAATCCTCACCCAGAGTTTTTACATGAAACTATCCCAACGAAAATTTTTGTTTCAATGTTAGGTCGTGAAATAGAACTTTGTTTTAATTGTTATGAAGAAGAAAAGAAAAAATCTAATTCAAACGAAAGTGATTTTAAAAAAAACTTAGATTTTAAATTTGAAGCTATGAAAATATTAAAATTATAATTTAAAATAAATTTATTTTATGTCATTAATCATACTACTAATTATTTGGATAAAAATTTATGAGAATAATAGAATTTAAATTATCTAAAACTCTAACAATCTTTTATCTATTCTTATCCCTATTGTTCTCTAACATGGCCTTAAGTTCAGAAAAAAATACTAATTATATTAATGAATTAAACACTATTGAATCTTATTATTGGATTGCACTAGAAGAAAAAGGTAACCACAAACTTTTTTCAAAAGCTTTAAACAAACTTAATGCTTTAGAAAATAAAATAAAAAAAATTACACCTGCAAGTAGTATTCTTCTTAAAATTAGAGGTTTAAAGGAAGATATTAGACAACAATTGGATATGTCTTCTGATACTTTTTTTGGTATTTTCCCCCTCTCTAGATTTTTTAATAATAACTTTCTTACAAATTCTATTGCTTTTGGAACATATGAGTTATTTGACGATTATAATGTGATGTCATCTAATCAAGGTGTCGAAAATTTGTTAAAAACCTTGAAAGAGAAAGAAAGAAAACAATTAGACGTTATATTTATATCAAACCCTCTTGATTACGCATTAGAGAATGAAGCTTTATACCTTTTTAATCAAAGCCCTCAATTTTTTGTTCATAACCAAAAAGAAGTAAACGATGCCTTTGTTAAAAATAACTTAAATGAAAACGATATTTCTGACTTTAAATCAGGAAATTTAAATGAAAAGCATTTGCAATCATTTTTTAAATCTTTTGATACAAACGATCTACTTTTAGTAAATATTGAAAAAAATCCTTCTTTTTTAAAAGATGCTTTTTATGTAATCAAAGGGTCATATTTTAAACCTGATCAATTAAAACCGATTAAAATTTATAGAAATATGGGTTTTTCCAGAGATAGGACTAACTTATTAAATCCTATAATATTGTTAAATTTTTCATTCTTACTTGTTGCTATCATTCTCGGTTTCATACTATATCGCAAAAAGACAAATTATAACCCAGATAAAAACTTACAATTTCTATCTATTTTATCATTAAGTTTCATCATATCTAGATTGTCTCCATATATTGTTATACCTGGTTTAAATTCTATTATTTCAATGCCTCCACCAGAAACCTTAGCAATTTTAAGTTTTTGGTATGTAATAATCATATCCATAATTTTTTTATTCTTACCATTTATTTTTATACATGGACTAAAATTAAAATTTAAAAAATCTGACTATTTTCAATTGATTTTTAGTAACTCGGGAATAATTGGTATCGTTTTTTCTTTTGGTATAATTTCTTGGTTTATGACTTCGTTTGTCATTTACGAAGGCAGTTTTCAAAATGCTACTCAGTTTATAATTCCAATTATTATTTTTTCACTAAACTTCTATGAATTTGGAAAAAATATAGATAAATCAGAAATTAAACTTTCAACTTATTTTATTGTATTGTTAAGTATTTTATTTTTTATGAGCCTTGTTTCATTAAATTATACATACATTTATATCACATCTTTTTTATTACTAGTTAATTATGCCCTATCAAAGTTAATGTTTAATAAAAACCAAAGTTCATTTTCATCAAACAAAACAAATAATAAATTAATTAAATGGATACACCCTCATTTAAAGAAAGAAAACTTATTAAAAATTAAAAAAAATACTGGGATAAAATTTACTTTTTTAAAAACTATAGATGAAACAAGTGGAAGATTATTAATTAAACAATCTTTAAAAGACAATTTCTTGTTTGTAGAGATTGAATGCCACAATGAAAATTCATCTTTTGATTTAATCAATCAACTACTTGAAAAAAAATTTGATGGTACAACTAATCAGTCTATAGAAGATACAATAGATAGCATTACTAATTTTATACCATTTAGTAGTTTATTAAACATGGCAGCAAACCAATCAAATCAAGAAACCTCCTTGGATCATATACTTGAGGCGGCTAGTTTAGAATTTTTTGAAAAACTTAATAACCAAAAGAATGTTTGTATATTAATATCTGGTTTAAATTATTTAGATAAAGAGAGTTTCAAGTGGTTACACCAAATTAAAAATTATAATACCAACCTAAATATTAATTTTATTTTTATAGGAACTAAATTATTATCAAACTTAAATTTTAATAATACTCTTACACTTGAAGATTTGGTGCCTGAAGATTTAATTAATTTCTTGAAACAGGAACTAAATTCTGACCCTATCCTTGCTGAAAAAATAATAGAATATTTAAATGAAACAGACGATAAAACCACTTTAAACGATATAGAGCTTATTTTTCAAAACTTAAAAAGAAGTAATTCAATTTATTTAGATACTAAATGGCATCTAGATATAAATAAAAAAATTGAAGATAATATTTTGAAAGATGAAATGATTTCATTAGAAAATATTATAAATGAAAGTTTACAAAACTTTCCTGAATATAAAACTTTTCTTATAATATCAGCATGTTTAGGTTATCAATTTAATTTAAAAGTTCTGTCAGATGCTACTGGTTTAAGCTTAATTGAAACAGCTAAAACTATTGAAGATATAAGTATAAAAACTGGAATAATAGAAAACACACCTAACGCAAATAATAAAATTAAATTTAGAAATAGGTCTACCTTAGTGACCTTGAATAGTATTTTTTCTTTAAATGAGACATTAGATAATATACCTTTAATTCAAAGAACATGTTGTTTTAACGCTGCCATTGCTATTAAAAATTATCACAAAGGATATTCTAATCAAAATGAACGAATATTTAATTTATTTGAAAAAAGTGGAACTAATAATTTAACATACACCTTAGATGCTGGTTTAAAGTTAAGTTCAAATTTATGTGTTTTAAACCAATTTGATAAAGCAAACATAATTATTGAAAAATGTTTAAATTATTTAAAACATTATAATTCAGTAAATAAAAATGATCTTTTTAATCAATTGTTAATTGAGAAATATTTTATTGAGTTAGAAAAATCGTTTTATAACGGTACAATTATTGAAAAAGAATATCTGTCCAATATTGCCGAAAAATGGCTTGAATATGGTAATTATAAAAACAAATTAATTTATCCTATTATGCGAACACTTTATAACCTAAGAGATTATAAAGGTCTTAAAAGTTTTATTAAAATTGTAAAAAAAGACCCTGAATTAGATAAGTGGTTAGTGTGTGACATAGAGCATTATACTGCGCTCATTGAAATTCAATTTCATAAAAAATTAGATAAAGGTAAATTGTTATTATCAAAATGTATAAAGAGTTTATTAAATGAAAATGACAATCAATTTTTATCCGTAAAATCTAGAGTATTTACTACATTCGCTAATCATTTTTCTAGTGATAAAAAATCAAAAGATTATATTAATGAATCAATTGAAATCAAAAAACAATTAAGTGATAAACCAGGACTAGCAAGATCTTATGGATCCTTATCAAGATTATTATTTACTGAAAACCCCATATCTAACGAAACTTTAGAAGCTACTAAACAATGGTTTATAATTAATGAAGAAAACAAAGATATTTTTGGTATAATTTTTTCTAGGAATTTTTTAGGAAAAATATATTTTAATATTCATAAAACCAATCAATCTAAAGTTAATAACTTAAAAAATAGCAAGCAACAATATAATGAAAATATCAGACTACTTAACAATAAAATTGATCAGGGAAGTCAAATTCAAATATTTACATCATTTGCAGATTTGATGGAAATAGCTAAATTTGAAAAAGATGAAAATACGTTCTTAGACTTATCAAGTAAGTTATATAATCTACTTAAAGATTTTGAAAAAATAGAGAATAAATTTTTTATAGATATTTTTAAAAATGCTTTTAGTTCAAAATTTAAAAATACGCCTTATTCAAAACAAAATATTAAAGAAATTTTTAATTGAATGTTTTTATTATGAACAAAACAAATGAAATTATTCTTTATGCATTCAGAGGACTTCCAGGATCTGGTAAAACTTCTTTTGCAAAATCACTTAATTTAAAATTCTTTGAAGCAGATCAATATTTTGAAAAATTTAATAATAATAAATATGATTTTAAATTATTGAAAAAAGCACACCAGTATTGTTATCAATCTGTAAAAGAAGAATTAGAAAATGGAAAATCAGTGATAGTTAGCAACACAATGACATCTCAAAAAGAAGTTAAAGAATATGAAGATTTAGCTAAAAAATTAAATGTAAAGTTTGTATCTTTAATTTTAGAAAACAGACATAAAGGTAAATCAATTCATGACGTACCTATTTCCTCAATTCAAAAAATGAAAGAAAGATTTGATATAAAATTAAATTAACATAATAATTCAAAAATTAAATCTATATACTTCATTTTTACGAATTAATATTATTATTTTCAGTGACTAAATATTCAAAAAGTGTCAATATTTTAAACTAATCATTATTAAATAATAAAATAATTTATTTAAAATTGTAAATTATATATTCTAAATATTAATGTCATTTAACAAATAACAAAAGATTTTAATATAAGTATCGCGAACTAATTATCTAAAAGTTTTAAATTTGATATAATTGTTAGAGTATCAGGATGATCAAAGCCTAAAATATTTTCGTATCCAGATTTAGCTTTGTTCCAAAAATATTTAGCTTGCTTTGCATTGCCTTGTTTATAATATATAAGTCCTAAATTCCCTGCGCTTAAAAGTGTATCTAAATGCTCTACACCAAGCATTGATTCTTGTGAATTGAAAAGTTTTTTAAAAAGCACCTCTGCATCATCATTATTTTCTGATTCCAAGTACAGTTCTGCCAAGTCATTTATTGCGCTTAATGTTATTTCATTATCTAAACCTAAAACTTGTTCAAATCCGTTGGCTGCCCTTTTCCAAAATACCTCAGATTTGTGAAAGTCATCTATGTTATAAAATAGTGTTCCTAAATCTCTTACTGTAGATAAAGTTTCTTCATGACTGGTACCAAGGGTTTGTTCTTGTATCTCTAAAAGTTTTTTATAAAAATCTTCAGCTTTTTTATAATCTTCATTATCAAAGTATAATGAAGCTAAATTTGAAATAACATTTAATGTTTGAGAGTTTTCTTGACTATTCTTTTGAAATCCTTCCAATGCTCTTAAGTAAAATATTTCGGCTAAGTCGTAGTGTTTTTGATTATAATATAAAATACCAAGCACATTAACAGTCTCAAGCGTAGTACTATGTTCTAAACCAAAGACTTTTTCTTTGTGATTTAAAATTTTTTTATATTGTGACTCCGCAGCTTCATAATCATCCTTATCAAATGAAATCCTTGCTAGATTTTCTAATATATATATAGCTCTAGGATGGTTGGAATGAGCTTTCTCATAACCATCATAGGCTTTTCTAAAATAAAATTCAGCAGTTTCATAATCACTGTTGTCAAAGAATAAAACACCCAAATGATTAACTGTACCTAAAGTATCAGGATGTTCTGAACCAAGAATACGTTCTTGAGCTTCTAAAGTTTGACTATAGAGCGCTTCCGCTTTTTTATAATCTCCTTTTTTAGAAAAAACCTGAGCTAAATTAAGTTTATTTATAAGAGTATTTGGGTTTTCTAAACCTAAGTTAATTTCATTACTTTCAATAGATTTTCTAAATATTATTTCTGCTTCATCATAATCACCCTTACTTGATAATAGTATGCCTAGGTTATTAAGCGTAATTAGAGTGGATGGATGATTTGAACCTAGAGCTTTCTCTTGTATTTTTAATACTTTTTTATAAAGGGGCTCTGATTGTTTATAATTTAATTTTTCATAATATAATAACGCAAGATTAGACATTGAAGTTAAAGTTAATGGGTGTTCAGAACCAAAATTAAGCTCACAACCTTTAATGACTTTATTATACAGTAACTCCGATGATTCAAAATCACCTTTTTTATAAAACAATAGACCTTTATTAAGCAATGTTGTTTGAGTATCTATATGATCAAATCCTAAAGTGCGTTCTTGTGCTTGTAAAACCTTTGTGTATAGATGTTCTGCATTATCATAATCAGCTTTGCTAATATAAGATAATGCTAAATTACCCATTATAGTTAAGGCAGATGGATGTTCTAAATTAATATTTTTAAATCCTTCAAGTCCTTTTTTAAAATACTTTTCAGCAATATCAAAATTACCTTTATGACCATATAGTTGGCCTAATTTCTCATAAATTTCTAATGTATTTATATTTTTACCACCTAAAATTAATTCATAACTATCAATACATTTTGTTTCAATTTCTATACCCGTTGAATACCAACCAGAATCCAAACATAATTGTAAAAATTTTTTAAGTATCTCCAGATTTTCTTCTTTGAGATCTTTTTCGAGATAATTATTTACTGACCCTATATAGCCTTTACCTTGATCATCATCTCCAATTTTGAGCCAGTATTGAAGTATATCTTGATTTTTTTTTCCAAGCTCAAATATCTTACCAAGGTAATCTAGATTTAGTAGTTTTGTTCGTGCATCATCAACTTGATCATTGCTCAGTAGATGATCTATACCGGTACGGTATAAATAATTCGATATTGATGCTTCATCATCAGGGCTCATAGCCGCTTTCGCAAAAGCCTTCCTTGCCTGTTCAACTGGATAACTCATTGTTTCAGTCGTTTGAATATGTTCCCTTAGAGATAGATGGTGCAACATGTACCCATCTTCTCCTTCAGGATCCGGTGCACGTCTTAACATACTTGCTATGGCAGCAAGTCCTTTTACAACTAGTTTATCTCCTGCCTCACCGTCAGGTATTCTATCTCTCAGTCTTAAAAACGTTATTATTTCTTGTTCAGCCAAGGGCTCATTTGCCATTGCTAGTGTGGCCACAAGAGGCGTTAATAGTTCTTTTA
>JADHQW010000110.1 GCA_016777705.1 Alphaproteobacteria bacterium
ATGCAGCTAGTCTCTGTTCTAACGCAGCGACAGTAGGGTTAGATATTCTAGAATATAAATGTCCTCCAATTTCCATATTATATAGAGCTGCCGCCTCTTCTGTATCTTTAAATACATAAGAAGTTGTTTGATAAATGGGCACTGCACGTGATCCTGTTTCTTTGTCAGGAGTATGGCCTGCATGCAGAGAAAGTGTATCAAACTTATAATTTTCACTCATAATAATTCCTTTAATTTATAATCAATTTGGTAAAATACATTAAAATCAAATCAATAGATAATATGATAATACTATTTATTATTTTCTCTAAGTTTTTTTCGAATAATTTTTCCAGTCGTCGTCATGGGCAGTTCTTTGATAAACTCAATAATACGTGGGTATTCATGTGCTGCTAATTTCAACTTTACTAAATTTTTTATGCTTTCCTTTAATTTATTATTTTGACTTAAAACATTAGCTTTATCCCTTGGAATTACGAATGCTTTGATAATATTTCCACGTACCTGGTCAGGAACACCAATAACTCCTACCATTTCAACTTCAGGATGTGAAAGAATGCAATCCTCAATCTCACTGGGCCCAACTCTATAACCTGAAGTGTTAATTATATCATCCTCTCTGCCTTTGAAAAAATAGTAACCTTCATCATCCCTATAAGCAAAGTCTCCAGTATAAAGCCAACCATCCACAACTTTTTTTTGTGTTTCTTGATCATTTTCCCAGTATTTAAGAAAAGTAACTGGTGAATTTGATTTGACTATTATTTCACCATCTTCACCAGGTTCTGAAACAAAATTTCCTTCATGGCTTATCAGTCTAACATCATGACCAGGAACAGGTTTTCCAATAGAACCTTGTTTTGCTGGCATTAATAAACGACTATTAGATATAGTTAAATTACACTCTGTTTGACCATAAAATTCATTAATACCAACCCCAAGAATTTCTTTGCCCCATTCTAATAACTCTTCTCCTAATGCTTCTCCGCCAGACCCAACAGTTCTAAGATTCAAATTATTTAATTTTTGAGATGGATTAAAAGACTTCATTATTTTTAAAGCAGTAGGAGGTAAGAAAGTATTTTTAATCTTCAGTTTAGATAACAAAGAAAAGGTAAATTCAGGATCAAATTTCTTAGATCTATAACTTACCACAGGAATACCAAAGTACCATGCTGGAAGAAGAACATCAAACAAGCCACCTATCCACGCCCAATCTGCAGGTGTCCAAAATAGATCCGTTACTGGATCAGATGATGATAAAAAATGGTGAGGAATCTCTACACCAGGAATATGACCTAGTAAAGCTCTATGGGGAAGCAACGCGCCTTTTGGACCGCCAGTAGTCCCAGAAGTATATATAATAATACCAGGATCTTTCGCGAAAGTTGTCTTTGTTATATAATTATCTGACGCTTTTTCTAGCAAATTGTGAAAGCTCAATATATTTGTTTCATCTTTATTTATATCAATACATAAAATTAGTTTTAAAAATGGGAGTTCGTCAAAAATTTCCTTTATTTTATCAAGTCCTATTTGATCACAAATGACTACCGAAGCTCTTGAATTCATTAAACGATAGTATAAAGCCTCAACACCAAATAAATTAAACAAAGGAATTGAAATTCTTCCTGTTTTAAAACATGCCATATGAGAAATTGCAGTTTCAGGGCATTGACCTAAAACAATACCAACTCTAGCATTACTATCTAACTGAAAATGGTCAAAAACATTAGCCAGCTTGTTTGAGTGTTTTTTTATATCTGCAAAAGACCAATTTTGTATTTTTCCATTATCTAAAAGATCTATCATAGCTGTTCTATTTTGATACTCTTTTTTATCTATAGTGCTCGTAGCAATATTAAAATATGATGGAATATTCCATTTAAAGCTTTTATATAAATGTTCATAATTATTTGATTTTAACAGCATCTACTTCTCAAAATTATAATTACTTAATGGTTGTTTATATTAATAAAATTATTTAAATTAATTAAAGACCAATTAAATGTTAAATGAGAACTAAATTGAATCAAGTTAATCCTATAAAGCTAGACGATTGTTTTACAAAAGATAATGACTTAGCTTTGATGAATGGTGTCCAAGCCTTAGTTAGGCTTTTAATTGAACAAGCAAAATTAGATAAAAAAAATGGTTTAGTTACAAATGGCTATGTTAGCGGGTATCCAGGCTCTCCATTAGGAACGCTCGACTTAGAACTTGGTCGCGCTAGAAAACACTTAGATCTTCATAACATAGTTTTTCAACCTGCTGTGAATGAAGAGTTAGCTGCTACCGCTGCATGGGGAACTCAAATGTTAGGGTTATATGATAAACCTGAAATTGATGGTGTTTTCTCAATGTGGTATGGTAAAGGCCCAGGTTTAGACAGAGCTATGGATGCACTTCGTCATGCAAATATGGGAGGTGTTTCATCTAAAGGTGGAATGATACTAGCAGTTGCAGAAGATCCAATTGGTAAAAGTTCAACATTAGCTTATCAGTCAGAGCAAAGTTTAATTTCTGCAGGCATCCCAGTTTTTTATCCAGCAAATGTAAATGAAGTTATATCTATGGGGCTTCAAGCTTTTGCCCTCTCACGTCATGCGGGAATATGTGTGGGCTTGAAAATAACTGGAGATACTGCAGATTCAAATGCTGTTATCGATATGGGATTAATTAGACCTAAAATATTAAAACCAGATAATCCAAACAACGTTCACGTCAATAGACATGATCCAGCTCTTGATAGAGAAGCCGCTTTAATAAATAGACGTATTCCAGCTTCTAAGGAGTTCATAGCCATAAACAATATTAATGAAGTAATTTATAATCCTATTGATAAAGAGATTGGAATAATTGCTGTTGGTAAAGCTGCAACAGAAACAATTGATGCTTTTGATACCATTGGGATTAAATCACCTAATAAAAAAGGTGTTGGACTTTTTGCATGTAAAGTTCCATGGCCACTAATTAATCAGGAAATAATTTCATTTTGTAAAGGTTATAAAGAAATTATCGTTATAGAAGAGAAGGCTGGAATAGTTGAAGAGCAAGTTGCACATATTCTTTTTAATAATAAAAAAAGACCTCTGTTATCAGGTAAAATTGATGCAATTTCAAATGAACTATTGATTCCAAAGACTTCAGAA
This sequence comes from Alphaproteobacteria bacterium, assembly GCA_016777705.1. GTDB lineage: Bacteria > Pseudomonadota > Alphaproteobacteria > Puniceispirillales > Marisalimonadaceae > Marisalimonas. Next base: position 3,153 of record JADHQW010000110.1, read on the forward strand.
TTATCAAGTGATATTATTGCTGACTGTTTGTTGAAAAAATTACCACTTCAGTTAACTGAAAGTGTCGTCCCTGAGGTAAAGTCAGTATCTCTTGGAGACAACTTACCCCCAGTTTCATCAAGAACTCCATGGTATTGTGCAGGATGCCCTCATAATTCAGGAACAAAGACACCTGATGAAGAAGTAGTTGGCATTGGCATTGGATGCCATTCAATAGGTTATTTTCTACATCCAGAAAAGCTAACAAATTTTAGTCAAATGGGTGGTGAAGGTGGTCACTGGATTGGCAGAGCACCATTCTCAAATCACAATCATATTTTTCAAAACATTGGTGATGGAACTTATGCCCATTCTGGATCTCTAGCTATTAGAGCAGCCGTTTCAGCAAATGTTAATGTTACTTTTAAAATTTTGTATAATGATGCTGTAGCTATGACTGGCGGACAACAAGCCATAGGAGGTGCAACCCCTTGGAATATTTCCAAACAGTTGGCAGCAGAGGGTGTAAAAAAAATCTATGTCGTATCAGATGAGCCAGAACAATTTCAAGAAACTCGTCTTTTTGCAGACGGTGTGTCTATGTACCATAGAGATGATCTTATTAACGTCCAAAAGGAAGTTAGAGAAATCAAGGGTGTTACAGCTATTATATATGTTCAAACATGCGCCACAGAACTTAGACGCAGAAGAAAAAGAGGATTAGTTGCTGACCGCGAAGTTAAAATGTTTATAAACCCTGATGTTTGTGAAGGGTGCGGGGATTGTGCTGAAAAATCCAATTGTGTAGCTGTAAAGCCTCTTGACCACTTCGACGGTACAAAAAAGCAAATTGACCAGAGTGTTTGTAACAAAGATTATTCTTGTAGCAAAGGTTTTTGCCCTAGTTTTATAGGTGTTACATCCAGTAAATCCTTAGAAATAATGAAGAAAACATTTCCATCTTTACCTCTAAATATAAATAATTTGCAAAATCCAAAAGAGAAGATTAAAGACATTAAAAATATAATTATGGCTGGCATTGGAGGAACAGGTGTTTCAACAATAGCAGCTATTATAGTAATGGCTGCACGTATAGATAAGTTATATGCACAATCAATGAATTTTACTGGTTTAGCTCAAAAAAACGGAGCTGTAACCAGCCAAATAAGAATCAGCAATGAAAAATCCCTTTATACTAAATCAGCACGATTGCCAAACGAAACTGCAAATCTACTTTTAGGATGTGATGCTGTTGTTTCTGTTTCTCCTTCTATAACCAGGACGTTAAACAACAAGAAAACTAAGGCTATTGTCAATGGTAGAGTTGAGCCCCTTGGTGTAGCAGGTGTTCACATAGGTAAAGTAGTCGATGACCAATTATTGAAAAAACATCTCGAAATACATATTAAAAGTGACAATATCAACTTTGTTGATATTTCTAGTTTAGCTGAAGCTTTGGTTGGAGACACTGTATCTGCAAATATAATGATGTTAGGTCTAGCCGCTCAAAATGGTTTTTTACCCATTGATATTTCTTCAATAGAAAAAGCAATAGAATTAAATGGAGTAGCAATAAATCAAAATATTACCGCTTTCAGATGGGGTAGATTATTAGCAGAAAATCCCAAACAAGTTTTTCAAGCTGCTGGATTATTTGAAAAAAAAGTAAAGAAAGAGAGTGTTGAAAACTATATAAGTAATTTTTCTAAAGTACTGGAATTGTATCAAGACAAAGATTACTCAAAAAAATACAATAATATTGTAAAAAAAGTTCTAGATAAAGAATCTAAACTTTTTAAAAATAAAATTGAATTACCTTTAACAAGGAAAGTCGCATTAACATTATTTAGATTAATGAGATATAAAGATGAGTACGAGGTAGCTAGACTTCACACTTCAGGTGATTTTGCAAAACAATTTTTATCCAATAATAAAGAAGCTAAACTAGAATATTACCTTGCACCTCCTCTTTTTTCAAAAATTGACAAAGACACTGGACATCTTCAAAAACGACGATTTGGTTCGTGGATGTTTAAAGCTTTTAAGATTTTATCAAAGTTTAAGTTCTTAAGAGATACTAAATTTGACTTATTTGGCTATACTGCAGAGCGAAAAAGTGAAAGAATTTTAGCTCAAAAAATTATGGATACCATTATTGTCTTTACTAAAAATCTAGATCAAAATAATCATAAAAAAATATTAGATTTTCTTGAAATTCCCTTATCTATAAAAGGCTATGGTCATGTAAAAGAAAAAAATATGAAGTTAGCCGAAACCAAATGGGATAAATCATTAGAAAAGATTATTAAGAGTACAAGTTTAAAAAAATCAGCATAATTTTTATATCAATTTTGCGTCTTCTCTTAGTTTAAATTTTTGAATTTTACCAGTGCTTGTTTTTGGTAATTCTGTGAATTTAAAATATTTAGGAACCTTAAAACCTGCTAATAAAGATTTACAGTGATCTCTAAGTTCTAATTCATTTAAAGAAGATTCATTACTTATCTCAACAAACGCACAAGGTGTTTCACCCCATTTTTCGTCTTCTTTAGCGACTACAGCGACAGCTATGACATCTGGATGTTTATATAAAGCGTCTTCAACCTCTATAGATGAAATATTCTCACCACCAGATATTATAATATCTTTAGACCTATCTTTTAATTGAATATATCCGTCTTCATGCCAAACGCCAAGATCACCTGTATGAAACCAGCCGTTTTCAAAAGCCTCATCAGTTGCTTTCTTATTTTTTAAATACCCTTTCATTGTAATATTACCCTTTATTAAGACTTCTCCTAATGTAATACCATCCTTGGGGACATCCCTGTTTGTATCGGTATCAATAATTTTCATATTTTCTTGAACTGAATATACAACTCCTTGCCTTGCTTTCAATTTAGCTTGTTCTGAAGCCTCTAATTGGCTCCATTCTGGATGCCAAGCACAGACTACAGCTGGTCCATAAATTTCAGTCAAACCATAAACATGTATGACTTCAATTCCACATGAAGCCATTTTACTCAAGACAGCTTCAGGAGGAGGAGCTCCTGCCGTCATCATTTTGATATCAGTTTTAAGAGATATGTTATTTTGCAATAAATGATCAGCTACCATTTGCATGACAATAGGCGCTCCACATAAATGAGTTATTTTATGTTTTTCAAAAGCCTCAACAATCAAATTGCCTGCAAGTTGCCTTAAACACACGTGGGTCCCTGCGCGCTCAGTGACTGTCCAAGGAAAGCACCAGCCATTACAATGGAACATTGGCAATGTCCATAAATACTTTGGATGCATCGGAAGATCCCATGTAAGAGTATTACCGATTGCATTTAAATAAGCTCCTCTATGATGGTATACAACTCCTTTCGGATTACCTGTAGTTCCAGATGTATAGTTTAATGCTATAGAATTCCATTCATCACTTGGTAAAACATGTTCAAATTCTTTACCTATAAATTTATTTATTTCAGTTTCATAATCTAAACAATCTTTTAGATCTGCAAAATCAGATCTTTTGTTTCCAGCAACTTTATCTACGTATTCTATTAAAATAGGAGGATTACTTACATCCTCTAAAGCTTTTTGAATAATTTCACTATACTCAGAGTCATAGATGAATAATTTAGCTTCGCCGTGATCTAAAATAAATTTTACAGTGTTACTATCAAGCCTTGTATTAATAGCGTTCATAACTCCTAAGGCCATTGGAATTCCAAAATGACATTCCCACATCACTGGAATGTTTGGGAGCATGACAGCTATAGTGTTTCCAGACATAATATTGTTGTTAATGAGTAAATTAGCTAGAGCGTCACACCTCAAGCCAGCTTCTTGATAAGTTAATTTATAATCTCTATATTCGATCGCTGTATGATTTGGAAATGTCTTTCTTGTCCTTTCTAGAAATGATAAAGGGCTCAAAGAAGCAAAGTTTGCTTGATTTTTATTTAGACCATCTTCAAAAATTGACATATTTGATTTCCTCCTTATTTTATTCATAATAGTTAGGTTATATTTTATCAACTATGAAAATTAATTTGGAGTTTTAATGCCTTATTCATCGCCATTAGAAGATACAAAGTTTGTACTAGAAAACCTTTTACAACCACATAATGATTTAGACGATACTACAATTGATGCTGTTCTAAGCGAAGCAGGAAAATTAGCTGACAATTATTTAGCACCTCTTAACCATTTTGGAGATAAAA
>JADHQW010000111.1 GCA_016777705.1 Alphaproteobacteria bacterium
TGTAACGTTTAGATAAGATTTTTAGGATAATTTTTTCCTCTAATACGATACCAACATTTTTTTGATTTTCTTTTTTATTGGCTAATTTAGGAACGGTAACTATTTCAATAGTTTTATCTATTCTTATTGGAAAAATATTTTTTTTTTTTAAAGGTAAAATATTACCTATTTCTGGAATTTCTTGTTTAGCTATGTCTTTTATAATCATAATAAATTTGATGCTTTATTCGCGCCTAAAGTACGGAATATTGTATAATATATATGTGGGTACTTTCTGAAAAAATACTAGCCTAAGTGACTAAAATTAAAGGACTATTTAGCTGTATCTTATTTTCGTTACTAAATAAGTTTCATCAAAATTGTTAACTAAATCCATTTAGTTCATGTGCATGAAGAGACACACCAGGTTTTGTGCCACAAAGGATTACCAACACAAAATAACAACCATCAAAAAGTGATTATAGGGTGACCACTACTTTACTGGGAGGGCGTAAAATGTTAGAAGTTGTAGGTGATTTATTATCTTGTAAATTCTAGGTTTAGCATTAAATACTAAATAATTCAGACAGTACTTCACTCAACTTATAAAAAATTATTAATATGATTAAAAAGACAAGAATTAAAGATAGCTATATTGTTAGAACTAAAAAAAGAATACTTAGAGACACTGTAGATAGTGAGGCTAAATACACTACTACTTTTAAAGACATTAGAAATTACTTCAAAATATTTAACAAATCTTTATTTAAAAATGCACTCAACTCTTTTAATAATGTTAAAATTAAAAGAATTGTAAGAGGCTCGGGTCAATGTGTTGAATATATTTCATACAGAAAAGGTACTAATTTTTTTGTGCTTGAGATGATGCCTAAATATAAAAATAAGATGGAATTTTTAAATACTCTAGCTCATGAAATGGTGCATTTGTGGCAACAAACTATAAAAAAAGATACTGGTAATCACAATAAGTTATTTTTTAGTTTTAGAAATAAATTTAAAAGATTGAATTTAAAATTAAGCTATTAATAAACCACCATCTCCAGAAAATTATTTAGGAAGCTAGTGATTAATAACATAATTTCCCTCAGCCCCGTGCCATGAACCAAGCTACCCCCACAAAGCAACAGGCAACGGGAATTGAAGATTATAAATAAAGAAATAAGGAGCAAGGTCCAACGAAGCTAAGTAAATTGATCGGGACAGACTTACTCACTTAGCTCAGTGGAATACTATTAATGTATTACCTAGTATATATTATTTATTTTCTAATTGAATCTATTTGTCCTCAATGAGTAAAAAATATTTTAGACCTGAGTAAACACTGCCTCTCAGGTAAACTTATTTTCTTGGCATTTATCCAAATGGTTCCTACCTCATTCAGACACAGCCAAACAATCGGGGTAACAGTTAACCTTCTGGCATATGGTAGTGGTGAGTAAAGTGAGTGAAAGAAAAACTATATAAATCAACTCATTCACAGCTTACTCAACTTACTCAGGGAAATATAAAAAGAATAGGGATAGATAACCCACCTTTGTAACTGGTAGGGCTGAATAAGCCCCAATTACTTTTTTTTACTTTTGATGAGTTCCTGAGTTCCCCCAAATCTTAGGCCTTGTCTGTGTTCAATTCTTTCTATTTTTTGCCTCAACCTATTATTATCTGCTATCAAATATTCGATCATATCCAACAACTGTTTTATAATTTTCTTTTTATTAGTAAAGAAGGGGCTGAACATTTTAGAAAAAATTCTTTTTATTTTTCGTAGATCCAGTTTCAGGATCAAATGCAACTGTCATACCATACTGAATACCTAGGTGTGTGTTAGTTGCTGATCTAAGATGTTTGATCCAATATTCTTGAGCAGTAGGCTCTAGCGGCGGGAACATATAAGCTCTGGGTCTTGAGCCATCACCACAAGTAATTTGTTTTGTTGGAACATCTTTTGTTGGGTCCCAAGAAGTAGATCTTTTTTTACACCAGTCTATAACAACCTCTAATGCACCTTCTTGTTTAAGGTTATGAATAGTTCTATGTAATTCTGTAGCTACAGCCATATAATTAAATACCTTCCAATCACCACCACCTGATCTTTTAAATGGACCTGTTTCAGCATCTCTATGTTCATCAAGCCATTTAAATATTGGGTGTTCACTTCTTTTAGCAAGGTCCATCATATCATCAGTTATGGGTGCTCTTTCTTTGTATAGATCAGGATCTTTTATTTTTATATTCTGTAGATGATGCATCAGGAATCTTTTGCCGTCATTCAATGCCCATTCCCAACGTGGTTTCCAGTAATCTCTAAACCTAATAGTTTTAGTACACTTAACAATATAATATCTTCTCTCGTCGTCTGCAATGTTCATACAATCTTCATGGTTAGAAATTAAAATAAAATTACAGGTGTTAGGGTAATCAAAACCTCTTCTAAATTTTTCTTCTATATGCGCGTAAGGTTCAGTAATTAAATCTTTTATTTCTTCTGAAAGTTCCTGCTTTTTATTAAAGTTATTTGATAAAAATACTTCATTAACTATTGCAAATTGTGATCCAATTATCCAAGAATTAAATTTACCTGTTACGTGTTTATATTTAAGGTTTGGTTTAAAATTTCTAAGTCCATAACACTCACCTAAAAGATTTGTTATCCAGTTCTTACCAATACCTTTTTTTGGTGAAATCCATAGCGGGGCCCACATGGCCTTATCACCTTGGTTTTGAAAGCACCAAGCTATGTATTGTTCAATATTATCTGCTCTATCAGCATCATCAAAGACATCAATTAAAGTATCTTTCCACATAGTAATATCACCTGCTTTTGGCTTAATACGCGGGCCTTTATACCTATTAACTACTGGAATTCCTTGCACATCATTTAAACCTCTAGGTCTTTTAGGGTTAAATTCAAATGAGTTAGCTCTTTTAAATATTTCTGGTTCTTGTTCTAGTAGCCATGTTGAAGGTTTCTTTTTTGACTTACCAATTTTTAAATATCCATAATTATTATCAAATGCTTTTAGCGGCATTAATAAATCTTTATTAATATCTAGCATTTCATCTAGCTCACTTATGTAAAAAATATTCTCTGCAATACCTAACAGCCTTTCAGACTTTTCTCTGTCAATTTCAGCAACATCTTGTGGTGCTAAAGATTTCCAAATTCCTGCATAATTATCTATAGCCTCTGCATAGGGTAGAGCACCTGTTGCTAATCTGTGTGCATCTGTGTCAACATTTTTTGGTACTGCATCAGCCATATCCCACTTTTTTGGAAACTCATCAGGATATAAAACTATTCTAATATTTTCTAAATTTACCTGTAAATCTTCGTTTAGATGCTTTGCCAACTTATGCATTGCGGTAAAACCATCATCATCGTTATCAGGAAATAAAATTATAGTTTGAAAATCCAATAACGGGTCCCAGTCATTTTTTAATACAGCTTTTGCACCACCTGCCCATGTAGTAATAGGTAATAAATTTTTATTAATATATGCATCTGCTGTTTTCTCACCTTCACATACTATGACTGAGGTTTGTTTGGCACTATTTAACCGTTGTAAGTTGTAGATTGTACGTGGTTCAGGCATAGCCCATGATTGCCACTTCGATGAATTATCAATTTTATTTTTCCATTTCGAGTGTGGAAAAAATCTCTTTTCTTGGTGCGTTTCATCAGTGTACTGCCTCTCAACAAGGAACGCAGTATTGCCTTCCTCATCTGTGTATCTGTAGTGGGTGTCATAGTTTCGACTGTTTTTAAATTTAAGTCGCTGTTCGCCACCGGGGCCTGAAAATTTAAATGTAGTAGGTTCCTCATTTTTATCTCCCTTCATGTATGTGTAGTTGTTTCTATTTTTTTTGGGTTTGGTCCCGTTAAGTTTAACAGCACCTTCATATGACCCGGTCCAATCACAACTAAAACAATGTCCATGGCCATCTGCATATACTGCAACAGCATCACTACTTGGGCAGTGATTACATTTATCGTGTCTTAGAAATTCAGTATTACTTTCTGCTCTGATTGTGTCCCGACTCATAATTTTTCCTATAGTTTAATTTTTAAAATCCTTGCTTTAATTCCTTAATCTCCTGCAACATTTGTTTTCGTTCTTCATTAAACTCTTCCTCTAGTCTGCTCCATGTTTCAGCGGCCTCTTCTTGTGTAGCCCGGTCCTGTTTCATCCAAGCTTTTGCCATCATGTATTGTTCAGTTTTCATTGTTTAAAACCTCCAATAAGACCTGCTAATCCACTGCTATTATTTAACCTTTTCTCATCCTCAGTTTTTCTAATATTTTCCCTAACTCTTCTTTCAAGCTCTAAAGCATACGGATCAGGTGCTATTGGCTCATAAGGCATTGGAGGCATTGGTGAGAAATTAATTTGAACGGGCTCAATCTTGTATGATTTTTTCTTTTTAATAATTGGTTTAGGTTTTCCAAGGTTATCAGCAATCTTTGTAAATGGTCCTTTGCCCCCGGTCATCTGAGCATTACGTTCTAATCTTTCAGCTAATTTTCCCACCTGTTCCGGTGTAGCTTGTGTTGGATAAGGTTTACTATTTGTCTTAGCGCCTATGGATTTATTCCAAGCATCAGCCTCATTATAACTTTTAAAAGCTATATCTCTTTTTTCATTGGTGAATAATTGTGTTGTAGGATTAAATGCAACAGCTCTAGGGTTGTTAGGGTTTTCAACTGCTGTTGTAGTTTTATTTATAAATCTCTTACCTCTTTTATCGTTAAAATCTCTAGTATCTTCAAATTTATCTAGTGTATCTTTCAAATGTTTCTCTGAAACTATTGGTTTTAAAGTTTTAGAATTATCTATTGGAGCAAACTTTTCAATTTCGGCTGCTATTGGTTTATTTGCAGGTCTAGTCAAATATTCCTCAACCTCTTTTCTATGTTCAGGGTTGTTATCATCGTAGCTCATTTCCTTTTTCTCCTTCCGTCTGCATAGAATCCAAGTCTTTTTCCTCTACTAATTAGATCATTACATTCTATGTTTAGATGTTTTAATTGAGCTCTTATGAATTGGTTCTCTGTTGCAAGGCCCGGCAATTTATTATCATCAAACCACTTAGTGAAATTTACTTTGTTATATAAAATCTTGTGTGAGAAGGGTGGAGTGAAACAAATATCTAATCCAAACTTTTTTTCATTCCTACATCTTTTTAATGCTTTCAACGGGATCTGAAATATTTTAGCTACTTCCTTTTCTGTTATGTTTACAGTTTCCATTAGTCCTTATTTCCTAGAGTCATTCTTAATAAATTATTAACTGCATCACGTTCATCTTTCGTTAGTGATGCTAAAGTTTTTCCTGGTGTAAATAATGATGCTAAATCTAACTCTCTAATTTTACTGTCGTCTGCTTTTGCGTACTTAGCAAAGTCAATAACCTTACCTCCAGTTTCCATTGGAATCCGTCTAATTGCATTCATAAAATCTTCTTCTGTTTTATCTGGATTGTTCTCTAAGAATTTTTCTAAAGCTATTTCATATTTCATGTCCATAAAGTCAGACATTGATTGTTCAGCGGCAGCATCTTCACTAGCCAGTAAATTTAACTTATCTATTTCTGATAAATCACCATTTGCAGGTAATACTTTTTCAATATTATTTTTCATAATTAATTGGTTCCACTCTGTTAGTTGATTTAAATGCCTCTTCTATAACCTCAATGTCATAAAGGATTATTCCACCTTTACGTTTTCTAGGCTTTCGACCAATCACTACAAAAGGTAAGCCAAAACCATGACTTCTTTGTTTGGCTAAGGTTCCTTGTTTGATCCCGTAGATCTCTTCTACTTCACTTGGTCTAAGGTATTTTCTATTTGTATTCATAATTTAGTTTCGTTCACCGGCTGTCAGTTTTAATTTCGTCAGTGCTTTAAGTACTCAATCGATCTGGTGTTACCACCAATGCATGAGCTCAGCCGATAGAAAGGATATAAATTATATTATTGTTATTTGCTATTTAGGAAGAGATACCGAGAGCCAAAGGTATCTAATTAGTTTGTAAATGATTCATTAGAACAGCCATACTTGCTCCGGGCATTGCACCCTTAGTTTTATCTAGTTCTGCTCTTATTTTTTTATTTGTGTTCCAAACTTTCTTAACTGCATTGTAGTGTTGTTCATTTGTCTTATTACTGAATCCTTTTTCATCACCATAGTATTCAGTTTTTTTTGTTTTAGGATTTCTTTTTTTTATTAGATGATACGAATTGAAATTAATTTTATAACCTTCTGATAATATCCAGTCCCTAATTCTAAGATCTATTTTACCTTTACTGTTATAAATTTTATGACAGACAACGTATGCCCAAGTTTTCCTAATTATATAACTGTCAGTATATTTAATTTCTTTCTTACCTTTGACTGGCCACATAGCCTTGACCGAGGCTAAAACAGCATCTGGCTTAGCACTAGTTGTCTTTAAATATTCTATAAGTCTGTCCCACTTGCTCATAAACTCTTATACATGAATCAGGGCTCGGGGCACAACGGAACAATAGTAGTACTAGACAATATTTTTTAGTACGACTTTTTTCTTTTGTTTAAATGCTTTATTTTTACCCTCAATAACATCTTCATGCTGAGTCTTGGCATACTTACTAGCTTGTTTGATTGTAATGCCTAAAGTATCAGCAACAAGTTTTAAGTTTCCAGTAGCTCTAAGTAGTTGTGTTGCATGAGTATGACGTGTTGCATAATGTTTTAATTTTCTTTTTACACCTGCTAACAATAGGACCTTCTTCCAAGTCTTATCTACATCAGTTAAGAATAATGATTTAGCTTTTCTACCATTACCTAGATCTCTGCCATAAGCGGCAGAAGGAAATACATAATCGAAACGCGGATCTTCTGGTGAATAATAAAACTTACTTTTAGAATTATTTAACCTATCTTTTTTTATAATTCTAATAACATCTAGTTCATCTTCACCCATACCAAAGTCTGTCTTTTGATTTTTTTTAGATGTTTTAGTTTGTTCAAGTTTAAGAGTAGGGACCAATCCGTCATTAATCATTCCCCATTGTATTGGACTAGCCTCTGATCTAGTTCTTCTTGAAGAGTAAATTTGATAAGCGATTAAAGCACAAGCTACAACAGATAACTTATATTTTTTATAATGCGACTCTAGGAATCTACCTGTTTTTAAATCCTTATGAATTAAGATAGATCTAACTCTGTCTAGCTCATCTTCTCTAAGAAAATCTAAATATTCTTTTTCTTCAAACCTATCTTCCTTCTTAATCT
>JADHQW010000112.1 GCA_016777705.1 Alphaproteobacteria bacterium
TAATTTTTAATTTTTTTACCAAATAGTTCTAAACGATGATCAACTAATTCATAACCCATTTTAAGAGCAACTTGTCTTTTCATTTCTTCTAATTCTTCATTTTGAAATTCTATTATTTCACCTGATTCAATATCGATTAAATGTTCATGGTGCTCACCCGCCTCTTCATACCTGGCGCGACCGTCTCCAATATCTAATCTTTCAATTATTCCTGATTCTTCAAATAGTTTAATCGTACGATAAACCGTAGCAATAGAAATGGATCTATCTTTTGAAACAGCTCTTCTATATAATTCATCTACGTCGGGATGATCTTCTGAATCTTCTATAACTTCTAGTATGACCTTTCTTGGTAAAGTCATTCTTAAGCCATTTTTTATACACTTATCATATAGTTCAGCCATATTTTATCTCTAATTTAAATTATAAATACTCTAATGTAATAAAATATTTAAAACAATTAAATTGTTTTTTTAGACATGATATTGTTGATAAATAAAATAGGTATTAGTCCTATTAATACAATAATAAGAGCTGCAGCTGATGCTCTTCCAAGCATTTCGTCACTGGCAAACTGATAAACATAAGTGGCTAAGGTTTCAAAATTTAAGGGCCTTAAAAGGAGAGTTATGGGTAATTCTTTTACAATATCTACAAATGTGAGTATGGCAGCAGTTAAGATTGATGGTTTTATAATCGGAAATAAAACTTTTTTTAAACTATACCAAAAAGAATTTCCTAGAGTTAAGCTTGCTTCAACCATATTGGGAGGTAATCTATTGATACCGCTATTAATTGCTCCAAAAGCTACAGCATTAAATCTGCAAACATATGTAAATATTAAAATATAAAATGAACCAATTAAGACCAAATTTTGATTTATATCTAGAAACAATAATAATGCATTCATTGATGTTTCTAGGGATGATATGAAAAATAGAGATCCAAGCGCTAAAATCACTCCTGGGAAAGCATAACCTATACCAGCTATGGTGGACAAGAAACTCAACCCTTTAAAACCTTGAAATTTTAGTCCTATTGTTAGTAAAATTGTCGTTAAAATAATTATTACAGTGGCTACAAAGCTAATAAAAAAGGAATTCTTTGTAATTAAAATTAAATTATGTAAATTTTGAATGTCAAAATAACTAATTGAATTTTCCAATAAAATTAGTACTGGAATAATGAAGCCAAAAATAATAGGGATGATGCAAATAAAAAAAATGAAAATATTATGGTGGATTGATATTTTTTGATTAAGTCCATTGTATCCTCTGATTTTAGTATCATTAAACTTTTGTTTTTTTCTTGCAGATAGTTCAAAGGCCAATAATATCATGATAAAGAAAAATCCAATTAAAGCTAGTTGTGATGCGCCAGCTAAATTATTCATACCAAGCCAAAGATTAAAGATTCCTAAAGTAATTGTTTCTACTGCAAAAAAATCAACTGTACCAAAATCAGAAACAGTTTCCATAAGTACTAAAGACAAACTGGCAATTATAGCAGGTTTGGCTAGTGGAAGCGCTACATAATAAAATTGATTTTTTCCATTCAATTCAGCTAATTCAAATAAAGAAGAAGGTGTCGATTTAAAAGCTACTTTTGTAATTAAGTATATGTATGGATATAATACAAAAGATATTACAAATATAGCTCCTCCTAATGATCTGATCTCAGGAAAAAAATAGTCATTTGGTGAATTAAAATTAAATAATTCTCTAATATTAGTTTGCAAAAAACCACTATATTCAAAAAAATCTGTATAACAATAAGCAACAATATACGACGGTAAAGCTAGAGGTAGAAGTAAAGCCCATTCAATTACATTTCTCATAAAAAAATCATATTTACAAATTAACCATGCAAGGCTTACTCCAATAAAAAAAGTTGTAAACCCAACTCCAAGCATCAGAATGAAAGTATTATATAGATAAAATTTTAATCTAGTTTGGAAAAGATGTTCCCACAAAGAAAAGGTGTTTTCAAAACTAGAAAATATAATTGAAATTATTGGAGAGAGAAGAAGAAAAATAATTGCTATACATAACAATTTCAAATAAGAAGATGAAATAAAGGTAGAAAATTTTGAAAACAAAACCATGATAATAATTTTTACAAATTAATTTATTTAAATAATTAAATATTAAATTTTATATCACTTTTTTTTTGTATTTAATATTAAATTTAATATTTAAAAGAGGTTTTAATGTATAAAATAGCAGTAATTCCAGGTGATGGAATAGGGTCTGAAGTCATAAATAGTGGTGTTGAAGTTTTAAAAGCGTTATCAAAAACTGCTGACAATCTTCCAATGGAGTTTACTGAATTTGATTGGGGATCTGATTATTATAGAAAACATGGTATTATGATGCCACAAGATGGCGTGGAATTGCTTAAAGATTATAACTCAATATATTTTGGATCAGCAGGAGATCCAGATGTTCCTGACCATGTAACTTTATGGGGTTTAAGGTTAAAAATATGTCAAGGTCTTGATCAATACGCTAATTTAAGACCAGTAAAATTACTTCCTGGAATATCTTCACCTTTAAAAAATATTGAAAGCAAAGATATTGATTGGAGTTTTATCAGAGAAAACTCTGAAGGTGAATACTCTGGAATTGGAGGTAGGAGTCATAAAGGTTATAGTCATGATACAGCAATGGATATCACTCTTTTTACAAGACAAGGAGTTGAGAGAATTCAGAGGTTTGCTTTTGAAATAGCTAGATCTAGACCAAGAAAGCTTTTAACATTGGTTACTAAATCTAATGCTCAAAGGCATGGTATGGTCATGTGGGACGAAATTTTTGAAGAAATTTCGCAAGATTATAGAGATATAACAACTGATAAAATGCTTGTGGATGCCATGACTACTAGAATGGTTTTGGATCCTCAAAGTATAGATACTGTTGTAGCATCTAATCTACATGCTGATATTTTAACAGATTTGGCAGCGTCTTTATCTGGTTCAATGGGTATAGCGCCTACTGGTAATCTAGACCCTGAAAAAAGACATCCATCAATGTTTGAACCAATCCATGGTTCAGCTTTTGATATTATGGGTCAGGGAATTGCGAACCCCATTGGATCATTCTGGTCAGCTGTAATGATGTTAGAAAATTTGGGAGAACTTAAAGCTTCACAAAGATTAATGTCAGCAATAGAAAAACTTACTTCTGATAAAAAAATACTTCCAAAGGACCTTGGCGGAAAAAACTCTACAAAGGAAGTAACAAAAGCAATGATTAATATCATTTCAGGCAAAAATAAGTAATTAATATTTATAGGATTGAATTATGGAAAATAGCTATGTAAGTCATTTAGAATGTTCAATAACTGGGAAGAAATATGAAGCTAATAAAATTCATGGTTTATCTGAAGCAGGTAGACCCTTATTAGTTAGATATGATTTAGAAAAATTAAAAAATGAAATATCTAGGGAAGAGATATCTAATTCTAGAGTTGATGGACTTTGGAGGTATTCACCGCTTTTGCCAGTAGCTGATCCCAAAAATAGAATTTCCCTTGGAGAAACAATAACTCCTTTAATTAAATTAGATAGATCTGTAAATTACTCGAACACTGATAAGGGCCAGGTTTTAATAAAAGATGAAGGAAGATTACCTACAGGATCTTTTAAAGCTAGAGGTCTATGTTTAGCTGTATCAATGGCAAAACAATTCAAATTAAATCATTTAGCTATTCCAACCAATGGAAATGCTGGAGCAGCTCTGGCAGCATATGCTTCATGCGCTGGAATAAGATCAACTGTTTTTTGCCCTGATGATACTCCTGATATAAATGTTAGGGAGATACAGTCTCTTGGTGCAGAGACTTATTTAGTTAATGGTCTTATCAATGACTGTGGCAAAATAGTAGGGGATGGAAAAGAAAAAGTTGGTTGGTTTGATGTTTCTACTCTTAAAGAACCTTACAGGATTGAAGGTAAAAAAACCATGGGACTTGAACTTGCAGAACAGCTTAGTTGGAAATTACCAGATGTTATTTTCTATCCAACTGGAGGTGGAACTGGTCTAATTGGTATGTGGAAAGCTTTTTTAGAGTTAAAAGAACTTGGTTGGATCAAAGGAAAATTACCTAAAATGGTTGCAGTTCAGGCTGAGGGTTGCGCGCCTATTGTTAAGGCTTGGAAAAATGGTGATGAACATGCTCCAGTTTGGCAAAATGCCTTCACTAAAGCTGCTGGGATAAGGGTGCCAGTTGCAGTAGGAGATTTTTTAATTATAAGAGCTGTCCAAGAAAGTAATGGATTTGCTATTGCTGTTTCTGATGAGGATATAATGGAGACAAGAGATAGGGTTGCATCAGTTGAAGGATGTTTTTTATGTCCCGAGGGCGCGGCAACGATGAGTGCTTATGAACAAGCTATGTCTTCAAAATTAATTACACCCAATGACAAGGTTGTTCTATTTAACTGCGCCACTGGATTAAAGTATCCTTTACCAGAAGTTACTAATATGATTAATAAAAATAAAAAAATAAATTATACTAAATTTATATAGTCAATTTCTTGTTGTAATTGCAAAAACTTTGAAATAAATTCCAAAAACTATAGGATCTAATTCTTTTTTGTCTAAATATGCATTAAACTCATTTTTTAAATCTTCCAAAAATTTCTTTTTCCCTTGACTGCCGTCAAAACTTTCAAGAGTTTTCTGACTAATTAATTTATAAACAATTTTTCTTAAATCAACGTCATAATCAGTAAGATAATCTGTTAATTTTTCTCCTTCGTATGAGGATATAGATAAATCAAAACTTATAAAAGATTTAGATTTATTGATGTTAGTCCAAAAGCTTTTGTTAGAGTTTTCACCCATACCTCCAATATCTACATATGTTAGGGTTGGTACAATCACTTTACCATCAGCGCCAATAACTTTAACTATCTCTTTTTCATCAGGTTCTATTCTTCCTAGTTTAACAGCCTCTTTTTTAGCAACATCATAAATATCAATATTTTCTTTCACTATTTTATCTTCCGTTAAAATATTTTTTGTTACATAAAAAAATAGAAAAGTTAGTAAAGATGAAATAATAGCAAATAAATAAACATAAAAACTTTTAATATTCATTATTTTATTTTTTATTATTTGTACTTTATTTGCCATTTAAATTACTTCAGTGCTAAAAATTAAACTTTATTTACCAAGAGACTTATATACACTTAATTCTAACCAATGTTTTTCAGCTAGTGCATTAGCATCACCAATTCTAAGCGATAATCCTCTAATTATTGCTGCTAACACAGGATCTGCATTATTCATTTTTTCTTTAACTGTTTTTTCATCTATAACCTTTATTAGAGAATTAGTAATAGCAATAGCCGTAACAGTTCTAGGAGTTTCAATTATGTGTCCAACTTCTCCAAAAATTTCACCTGTTTCTAATATTCCCAACTGCAATCCGTGTTTAGACTCAATTCTAACTTTCCCACTATGTATCAAGAATATAAACTCAGCCGGATCATTATGAGAATAAATTATTTCACCAGCTTTGAATGTTTTAGTTTCTAATTTATTTTTTTTCATAAAATTAATTCCTAATAATCATATAATCTATTCTAAAAAGTTGAATAAACAAATTCTAAAATTTATCTTTCACATCTCATATAAACTGATAATGTAATAAAATTAATAACAAATGAAAAGGAGGTGATCTGATGTCTAGTGTTTTTTATGAAAATTATTTTCACAGTAATAAAAATTTATCAGAGCTACCTTTGATGATTTCTTCCTGTAAAGGTTTATAATTTTCAATCAAATACGAAACAGGGTCTTTTTAGACCCTGTTTTTTTTAATATCATTTGAAATCATTTGTTTAAAAACATCTGTTAATACTGATCTTTCTTTAATCCTTTTTGAAGTGTTTTTTCTTTTAATAGTAATATCTCCGTGTAAGTTAATTTTAGCCTCTTCAAAATCATCAAAGTTTTTTAAAGTTATATTTAATTCTTCAATTAATTTATCCTCAACCTGCTTAAACTTATTCATTCTTTATTACTCTTTTTTATTAGATTATTACTTATTACGACATAACTAAACATAATTTAATATAAGTCGTATAATCAGTATGTCTAAATTATTAAATAATATTACATCACAAATTAAAGAAAACTCAGTTGAAGAGAATCTATTTGTTAAAAACATTATTGTTAATAAAAATAAAATTGATAATACTGATAGTATATATATTCCAACTGAGAAGTGGGTTATGCAGTTGGGGAAAAGGCTAGAGCTTAATTTTTAACTTTTCCAAATGGAATGATGTTTTCTTCAACATTTTTTTCATTATAAATTTTATCTAATTTGCCATTTAAAACATATTTTTGAACAAAAGATCCAAATTTTTCAAAATCATTTTTAGCATTGCCGTCACTTTTCTTTTCCCAGGATTCAGTTCTTCCGTTATAGAAGTGTCTAACACTGGCTAAATCTCTCAAGGCTGGGCCAATCACAACATCGTGATTTTTAAGTCGTTCTGCCATTAATGAGAAATCTTTTTGACCAAAGGGTATTTTGTTTGGACAAACTACAAGATGTGGTAGTGACTTTGCATATCTTGCTTTTACCTTATCCATACTTCTTATAAAATTTTCTGTAGGTAAAAGGTCTGCATTACTAAGTGTAGTTGGAATTAAGACACAATATCCTTCAGCAACTAAATTCCATAGCCTTTGAGAACTTCCAGCGGGTGTGTCAACTATAACAACATGACCTGTTTTAAATTCATTTTGCTTAATAAATTGTTGAACTAAAGAAATGTTTGTATTTTCAAAAGCAGGAGTTATTGGAAGAAATTCTACATTAATTTCGGGATTGCTGACGGTTAAGAATTCAGTAGCAGTTCTTTGTAAGTCAGTATCAATGACTGTAATATTTTGTGGCGGCATTAGTTTAGCTAACGCTCGTGCAAGCATAATAGAAAGTGTACTTTTACCTACGCCACCTTTTACATTAGCAACAAATATTGATTTTGCAGGTTCATTTTTTTTGTCATTCAACATTATTTCACCTTTTATCTAAAAGTTTTTTAAGTTTTTAATAACAGTTATTGTTTTATCTAATATTTCATTTTCTTTGGACATAGATTTTATTTTTTCTTCAGTTTGGTGCTTTTTAGATTGAAATTTAGCTTCAATG
>JADHQW010000113.1 GCA_016777705.1 Alphaproteobacteria bacterium
CAAAAACATCAGCTTCTAAGTTTTCGTCTTTTGCTAACTTAGTTAATTCAGCAGCATCTAGTGAACTTGGGACACTTTCTAATACCTCCTCAGTAGCAGATAACACAGCAACTTTTGGTTTTGATATTCCTATTCTATAAGAAAAATTAATTACATTTTTCAAAATATGCATTTTAGTTTTTATATTAGGAAGTACATTTAAAGCCCCATCTGTAATAATTAATGGTTTATCATCCTTTTCAATAGTCATATGCCAAATATGACTTAAACGAGTTTTTCCCAATAAATTATACTTTCTTTTCAGGACTTCTTTCATCAAAATATCAGTATGAATGTGACCTTTGACAATTATTTTTACTTTATCTTCACTTGCTAACTTTGCCGCAATTTTTGCAGTATTGTTTTCAATTGGTTCATCAATAACTTCATATTTTGAGATATCCCACTGTAAATCACCAGCACACTTTAAAATTTTTTCTTTATCTCCAATAAAAATAGGCTCAATTAAATTTTCATTGACCGCATCTTGAATTGATAGCATTGGTAATGGTTTACCGGCATTAACAACTGCAACTTTTACACCCTTTTTTTTATGAGCAACATCTAATAGGTTATTGGGACAGATAATTTCTTTATTTGAAAGCATGAACAATGATTATAAATAATATTCAAAATGTATATAGTTGTTTTTATAATTATTGATAACAAAATAGAATAAAATGATCAAAGAATTCACTATTGATATAAATGAAGACGAATTAATGAATATTAAATCAAAAATTGAACACTATCCATGGTCATCTATCGAAAACATGGAGGGATGGACACATGGTACAAATAAAAAATATTTAAAAGAACTTTGTGATTATTGGTTAAAAGAATTTAGTTGGAAAAAACATGAACAACTAATTAATAGTTTTAAAAACTATAAAACTAATGTTGATGGAATAGATATTCATTTTATTAAAGAAGAGGGTAGTGGAGAAAACCCAAAGACTTTATTGCTACTTCATGGGTGGCCAGGTTCAGTAGTTGAGTTTTTAGAAATTATAAAGCCATTAGCTCATCCAGAGGAATTTGGTGGAAATATCGATGATGCATTTACGGTTATAGCCCCATCACTTCCTGGTTTCGGTTTTTCAAGTGCTCCAAAAAAACCAATTGGTCCAAGAAAAATTGCTGAGATTTTAAATAAGATGATGGTAGAAAATTTAGACTACAATCAATATTTAGCCCAAGGTGGTGATTGGGGGGCAACTATTTGTAATTGGTTAGGATATGATCACTTTAAAAATTGTAAAGCTATTCATATTAATTGTTTAACTATGAGGCATCCAAATGGACCTCAAACTAAAGAAGAGATTGATTGGCAAAATAAGTTTGATCAAGATCAAATTATACAAGATGGTTATAGAACACTACAAGCAACAAAACCACAAACACTTGCTTATGCAATGATAGATAGTCCAGTTGGAATTGCTGCTTGGATTATTGAAAAGATGCATGGTTGGTCTGATTTAAAAGATAATAATATAGAAAGCGTTTATTCAAAAGATATATTGCTAGCAAATATTATGGTTTATATTTTAACAAATACTTTTAATACTGCATCTTGGATATATTTTGGAAGACGAGAAGAAGGTGGAAGGTATTTTCCTAAAGATTTTGAAAAAATTAATATTCCAACTGGTATTGCAATATTTCCAAAAGAAATGTCTGAATGGCCACCAGAATCTTATATTGAAAGAATATTTAATGTTCGACATATCAGTAAAATGAGTGGTGGAGGACACTTTGCTGCACTAGAAAAACCTAGACTTTTAATTGAAGATATTAGAATGTTCTTTAAGGATATTTCTTAATAAGTCAGAGATAACGAATTATGGAAATTGTAACAAAGATTGCACCGATTTGTTTAGCATTTATTATGCTTGGACTAGGTCTAGGCCTTTCAGTTAAAGATTTTATAAGAATTTTAAGAACACCAATGGATTTTTTTGTTGGTTTTTTTTCTCAATTAGTAATTTTACCAATTGTTGCTTTAGGCTTAGCTTTAATACTAGATTTATCTGCGCCAATTGCTATTGGTTTAATGATTATAGCCGCAGCTCCAGGAGGCGTAACATCAAATGTGTTAACTAAGTTTGCTAATGGAGATGTTGCTTTATCTATTTCATTAACGGCAGTTATCAGCCTCATAAGCATTATATCTGTACCTTTTATAGTTATTGGATCTGCAGATATATTAGGAATTACTATATCGAACAATATTTCAATGACCGGAATTGCTTTAAAAATGGCACTAGTTGTTACTGTGCCAGTTATTATTGGAATGACTATTAGAGGTTTAGCAGAAAATTTTATTTCATCTAAAATTAATATTATTAATAAAATAACGGGCTGGTTATTTGTAATTGTCTATGCAGCAATATGGATAGAAGAAAAAGATAACGTTTTAACTTATCTAAAGGAAGCTGGTTTAGCAGTTTTAATATTAAATGTTGTAATGATGACATTAGCTTATTTCATTGCTAAAAAATTTGTATCAGGAGTGGCTCAACAAAAATGTATTGCACTAGAATGTGGTTTACAAAATGGAACACTTGCAGTGTTTGTTGCAACATTAGTTTTTGATGATATTACTTACATGATACCAACTGCAGCTTATGCACTAATCATGTACATAACTGGTTTTATCTTTATTTATATTTTAAAAAAATCTAATTAGAATTTATAACCTTGATTTGATTAAAAATTTTATATAAGAATTTACTTAAATTTTTCATGTTCAGATCTTGAAGCTTATTGGTTTTTTTTAAAGTTTGACCTTTTATGTGCATTGAAATTAGCTTTTTTTCATTTATTTTTAAAAATTTATTTTTAATTAAATAGTTTAATTTTCTAACAACAGTGGCCCTAGGAATCCCTGTTATATCTGATAAAGACATAGCGTTAACACCTATATCATCAGCACCTTGTGCCATAATATGGTAATTTTTTCTATCTAAACTTTTTAATTTAAAATTTTTATTATTTATCGTATTTAAAAGAATTACAAATCCAATAGCTGCAGTTTCTAAATCAGCTATATGATCTCTCCAACGAATAGTAAAAACAAATAAAAATTTATAGAATTGATACCAACAAAAAGAAAAGTTATCTTTAATTGATTTTGAAATTTGCTCAAATTTAAAAATATTAGTTGTCAACTTTTCATCTACTAATATTTCGTTAAATTTACCAATTAATAAGCTTAATTCTTTTAAAGTTGTTTCAGCTTTTGTAGTTACAAAGGCAGATCTATCTACAAAAATCTTTTTTCCATATTTTTTAATTACTCCTTTTTTTTCTAATTCTTGAAGTTTACGTCTTATACTTTCTTTAGGTATATGAAGATCATTTGAGATATCAATTATATTTATTTTTGGAATTTCTATTGATTTATCTTTGTAAAATGTATCGTAATCAATCACTATTCCATTTTTTCTAAAGAATATTAAATCTTTATTAATGAAGTAGATTAAAATTATGTATTTATCGATGTCTTGAAAAACATTGTATGAACGAATAAGCCAACTCGTTATTAATTGATAATAAAGAGGCGCTATTTTACTAAAATTTTTATTGATAATTTCATAGATTTTATTTTCATCAATATCATTCGATATACTTGGAATTTTCTTCATATATTTAAAAAACCCATTTTGAACATTATAAAAACGAAGTCAACCCATTTTGGTCAATTTCCATGTTTTAAATATATATGACTCATGCTTTATTGCGGTATGAGTACGAACAATTTAAACAGAACTTCTAATATTATTCAATTTAACAGAACTGCTAATGCAATCGATCTGAATAAATTACCTAATATTGTTGAGACCCCAAATGTTAACTTAGAAGTTCTGAGTAAAAAAATTAAACCTAAAGCTCGAAAAAAAGTTTGTATCAATGAACTTGGTCATAAGCTTCATGCGAGTCAAAAGAAAGATAAATTAATTAACTCTGCGATTATAAGCTCAATTTTTCTAACAGTGTGTCTAATAGGTTTTGTTGCAGGCTAAGAGCTTTTTAAAGTTTCTAAATCTTTTTTAATAGTATCAGGAATTGAAATTTCTTTTTTTAAATTTTTTTTATATCGACTAAACTTATTTTGTCCTGGATATACTATTTCTTTAACACCTTTTATTTTTGGAAGTTTTTTTATTGTTTTAATATTATCTTTTATTCTCTGATTAAAATTTTTTTGAAACAAATTTGCTTTAAAAGTAATGAAAAGATGCCCTATATTTTGAGGTCCTGAAAAATCATCAAAAGGATCTTTAACTTTGCCTGCATGATTGCCACCTGTTAAAACTCCACTTAAAATATCTACCATCCATGCAAGACCCGAGCCTCTAAATCCTGCAATTGGAAGTTGAACACCTTCTAATGCTTTTTTTGCATCAGTAGTAGGGTTACCAGATTTATCTAAAGCAACTCCTTCTGGTATTTTTTGATTATTTCTTGCCGCAACTCTAATTTTACCTCTATTTATAACTGAGATTGATGTGTCTAATATAAAAGGAATTTTAGAACCAGTAGGGGTTCCAAAGCAAATGGGATTAGTTCCAAATAAACTTTTTGAAGCACCATGAGGAGCAACTGCAGGAGGTGCATTGGTATAAATCATTACTATTAAATTTTTTTTAACAGCTTGTTCGGCGTAATACCCTGACAAACCATAGTGACCACTATTTTTAATAGCAACCATTCCAATTCCTGTTTTTTGCGCATTTTTTATTGCTGTTTTAATACCAAGATCTGCCGCAACAAACCCAATACTATTATTTGCGTCTATATGAGAAATTGATTGGGAAACTTTTTTAATTTTTATTTTAGGTTTTGGATTAATTACTTTTTTTGAAATACGATCACAGTACATTTTCAATCTTGATAATCCATGTCCATAAGCACCAACAAGTTCAGCATTTATTAAAGCATTAGCTGAGATTAATGCATGAGCTTTACTTAGACCATATTTTTTTAAGATTTTTATAATTTCTGTTTTAAGAAGGACAGTTTTCACGATTACCCTTTACCACGCCATGGAATATATTTGTCTATCAGTTTTCTTAAAGTTACATCAAATAATAAACCAAGCATCCCCATAACAAAAATAGTGATCCAAATAACCTCGTATTGGAAGTATTTTTTAGCAACGTTTTCAACAAAACCAATACCAGTGGTTCCTGCTAAAAACTCAGCAGCAACTAATGTTCCCCAACACATACCAATTGCAACTCTAACCCCAGTTAAAATTTCAGGTAGTGAATTTGGAAATATTACATATCTGAGTATTTGCCATCTAGAAGCTCCTAAGGAGTGTGAAGCATGAATTTTTGATAATTGAGTTCCAGATGCTCCAGCTCTAGCTGAAATAATCATGATTGAAAATGATACCATAAATAATAAAAACACTTTTCCAACGTTATCAATTCCAAGTACTGATATGATAAGTGGAGCCCAAGCAAGTGGTGGCACCGGTCTATATAATTCAATTAATGGATCAAAAAATCCTTTAGCAAACCTATTTAAGCCCATAAATAATCCAAGAGGCACTCCTAAAATAATTCCAATTACTAAACCTAACAATACTCTTAAAAAAGAGTCCCATATGTGACCCATTGGAATAGGTATTTTGAATAAACTAAACTCTCCAGATACCACGCTTAAAACTTTACTTTTAAAGTTAGGCTCAACAACTCCAAATTCATTATGAACAGGATATTTGCCTGGAATAATATCTGCTATCCAGTCAGGTAAAATAAAACCAATAATTTTACTTACATCCATCATTTCAAACCAAAGCAATGGAATATTCTTAAATCCAACACTTGGCTTTGATAGAAGAATAAATTTACTTAATGTATCTGATGGTTTTGGTAACCATCGACCTGAACCTTGTTCGGAACAGTTTGGACCACTCGATACAATAGTTCCTGCTGGAAATAAAAGAATATCAACTAATCTTAAAGATCCTTGTTCATTCTTTTGAACTTTATCAAACGTAAGTATAGATTTTTGAATTCCATCTAATGTTTTTGGTGGAAAAATACTTGCATATTCAATTCGTCTTGCAATTTTGAGAACATCTTTAGCTAATGTTGAGGCTACTTCTTCACCATCATCTGCTGCTTTTCTAAATGCTTTAACATCATCTTTAATTTCTTTCATCACTGATTTGTACTGAAAGTTATGATTTCTTAACTTAAAGAACTCATCACTAATTACTTTTAATTCTTGAGCAGCAGCATCAAATTTTAAACCTTTATCCGTTTTAGGAATTGTTGGAACTTCAACTGTATTTTCTACAGCAGTTCCAGATGCACCCCATCCACCTTCAGCTTGAGCATCAACTAATCTTTTATTTCTTTGCTCTGAAGTTTCATAAGGATAATCTTCTTTTTTAAATTCATTAGATAATTGATCAATTTTATCAGCAAGCTCTGAAATTTTAATTTTTGTCTGATTTTCGAGTAAGTTTTCATTCGTTAATAATGGTATGGTTGATTTAGTTTTATCAATTAATCCAATTAAAACTGATCTGTGCTGTTCACTAATTTCTTTTGAGTTTTGAATTTCATTTTTAAGTTTAGCTATATTTTTATTTTCAGATTTAATAATGGATGTACTTTTGAATTCTCTTTCTTCAATTGGGAATAGATATTTTAATGATAATAAAGAGTCGTTTACTTTACCAACTTGGCACAATTCGTTAGCTGATTGAGGGTAAAAAGATTTAGCTATATCCCACGAATAATACAGCCATGTTAGCAAAATGACACTACTTCCAACAATAATCCAGTGTGTACCTCCTTTAGCTCTTTCAGGATTTCCAAACACTGCATCAACTTTTTCAGTTTTAATAAGCTTTCGCCCATACATAATGCAGCCAATGATAGCTACAATAATTGCGAAGGTGATGATTTGAGTAAACATTTTATATATCTTTTCCCATTATTTCTTCTTCCATGTTCCAAATCATGGTTAAAATTTCTTCTCTTTTGCTAGTAAAATCTTTTA
>JADHQW010000114.1 GCA_016777705.1 Alphaproteobacteria bacterium
CAAAGAAGATTTTATCCATTAGTTTTAAAAACCAAAAAAATTATTTCTGATAAAAAAATTGGAAAGGTAATTGGGCTGTCAGGTGTATGGGGTTTAAGAAAAGATAAAGATTACTTTGAACCTGAATGGAGAAAAAAGGTAAGTGCAGGTCCAATTATTACTAATTTAATACATGACATTGACTATCTGAGGTTTATTTTTGGTGAAATACACTCTGTTTCGTCATTTTCTTCGAATATGATAAATAATTTTGACAAAGAAGATGTTGTAAGTACTAACATCCAATTTAAAAATGGAGTAATAGGAAATTTTCTAATTACAGATGTAGGAACTTCACCTTGGTCCTGGGAAACAGGTATTGGAGAAAATATCCACCTTCCTAATTATCAAGTGAATAATTTAAAGATTATTGGTACAGAAGGATCTTTGGAGTTTCCAAACCTAAAATTATGGGAATATAAAAATAAAAATAATTCAAATAATTGGAAAGATGAAATAATACAGACAATTATTGATACGCCAAATATAGATCCATACATTTCACAAATTAACCATTTTAAGGATGTTATTAACAGAAAGGTTGAACCGATTACTGGAGCCAAGGACGCAGAACAAACTTTAAAAGTTGCATTATCTATATTAGAGTCAGCGAATAATAATAAGACTGTTGTTATTTGAAATAATTATCATTTTTATAATTGATTGGAAAAAATATGTTTGATTTAGGTTTAAAAGATAAGGTTATTCTAATTACGGGTGGTAGTGATGGATTGGGCTACGCATCAGCAGAACTTTTATCATCTCAAGGAGCAAATGTTGTTATATGCGGCAGAAGAGGAGATTATTTAAAAGAAAAAGCAGATATAATAACTGAAAAAACAAAAAACCATGTCTTAGCCATTCAAGCAGATGTAAGCAAGGCAGATGACTGTAAAAAATTAGTAGAAGAAACAATATCAAATTTTAAAAAAATTAATGTTCTAGTTAATAACGCAGGGGCTTCAGCTGCTGGGTTATTTGAAGATGTAACCGATAAAAACTGGGAAGACGATATTAATTTGAAATTAATGTCAACTGTTAGAATGTGTCGGTTAGTTATTCCTTATATGAAGTCAAATGAAGAAGGTGTTATCATTAATGCTACAATTGGAGGAGGAAAAGCGCCTAATGCAGGTTCTCTTCCCACAACAGTAACTAGAGCTGCGGGTATTAATTTGACTAAATCCTTAGCTAATGAATACGCAAAAAATAATATAAGAGTTAATACAATATGTATTGGCCTAATAAAAAGTGCTCAATGGGATCGCAAATCAGGTACTGGTAGTGTTGATGAATTGTACTTAGAAATGGCAAAAAAGGTTCCTATGGGAAAAGTAGGTGAAGAAATGGATTACGCAAATCTAGTGGCTTTCTTATCGTCAAAAAGAAGTGCTTACATAACTGGTACCGCCATAAATTTAGATGGCGGCCTATGTCCAGTTGTGTAGTTAAGTAAATAATAAATTATTATAATTATTTCTTTATTCTCGGAGGACTTACCTCAGCTAATTCGCATGCGTAATCTAGTAATGCGCTGAAATCTTTCTTGGCAAATTTACCTGATCTTGCTTGACCATATACTGCTTGCACAGATGATCCCACAGGTAGACCTACTCGAAAGCTATTGGCAGTTTCAATTGCTAATCCCATGTCCTTATGAGCTAAGTCTATTGTAAATCCTGGTTCAATATCATTTTGCAATACTTTTGATAAAAAATTAATATGAAATTGACCATTGTTAGCTGTTGTTCCGGCATTAACTTCCTTGAATGTTTCAAGATCCAAACCAATCTTTTGAGCAAGTGTCAAAGCTTCAGCAGTAATTTGTGCAATACTCAATATTTGAAAATTATTCACCACTTTTGCTCTTATTCCTGACCCGACTTGACCACATCTTATTATTGTTGTGCCCATAGCGTTTAAAAGAGGTTCAACTTTTTTAAAAGCATCTTCTTCGTCACAACCCACCATAAATAATGAATCTCCTGAAATTGCATGGCTTACTAATCTACCTACAGGAGCATCTATAAATTTAATATTTTTTTGTTTACATAGTGCGTAAACTTCGTCTGTACCAGTAGGAGCAATAGTGCTCATATCTAAAATAATTGTATTTGGTTTTGCAAATGACAAAACACCATCTTTATCTGTAATTACGGATTTAACATTTTCAGTTGATGGTAACATTGTCACAATAATTTCGGCATCTTCAATAGTATCTTGAATTGATTTACCTGGAATTCCACCAACCTTGATATGAGGCTCCATTTTTTCAGTTTCTATGTCAAATACGGAAACACTTGTACCTTTTTTAATTATATTTAAAGCCATTGGTCCACCCATAGCGCCAAGACCTATAAAGGCAACTTTTTCTCCCATAATATTCTCCTTGTTGGTATAGTTTGTAATTTGATTAAAAGTTACATAATTTAGTTGTAAGAACAAACATCAATTTATTATCTTTTAATCATTAACTTTGCTTTGATACCTGTTTTAGATTTTTCAAATGTTAAATTGCCCCCATGTTGTTCAGCAATAGTAGACACAATTGTTAAACCTAATCCAGTACCTTTGGTTAACCCTACGTTTTTACCTCTTATGAAAGGTTGTTTAAGGTTTTCTAATAATTCTTCAGTAATATTTTTACTTTCATCTTCGATAATTAAAGTTATTGTTTGAGAAGTTGTTTTTAGAGATAGTGTAGCTGTTCTTCCATATTTTAATGCGTTTTCTATTAAATTATTAATTGCTCTTTGTAATGACAATGGCTTTGCATTAACCAATAAAGGGTGATTTTGGTTAAGATGAAAAGACATTTTATTTTGATGTCCAGAAAAAATAGATGAAACAAGTCCTATATTTTTTTCTTTTGGTTTTTTAAATGAAACACTTTTTCCTAAATCTTGATAGTCGAACACAATAGACTCTATCAATGAAATATAAGATATTTCTGTTTCTTCCTCTAAATCCATCTCTGATCTTGTGTAGGACAATACTCCGTTCATCATATCAATCATTTGATCAATATCTGTCTCCAACTTTTCTCGTAGTTGATCATCTTCTATAAGTGAGCTTCTTAATTTTAACTTAGTCGCTGGAGTACCAATATCATGACTAATTGAAGATAGAACCATTAGTCTTTTCTCTAATTTTTCTTTTTGTACTTTTAAAAATAGATCTAATGTATTTTTGATTTGTATAAGTTCAGAGGGGCCTTTTAAAACTTCCATTTTATCTAGAGGACTTTTTAGATTATTCTTTAAATTTAATATAAAATTATTAAATTGAAGGTCATTTTCTCTAATTAGGAAATACATAAATATTATAGAAATAATAAATACTAAAATTGAAAAAAGTCTTTGATCATTCGGTGCTGCCTTACAACTCCAGGCTTTATTACCGTCAATACGATGCCAAAAACCTTCATCAATTCTAATCAATAATATTGTTGTTGAGCAATAATTAGCAACCAGTTGGATGACTTTGCCAAGTTGTTGTTCTCTTGTTAAATTCTTAAAATTTTTAATTTTTGCAAGAGGGTACTTTAATTTTGATGAAAGTATGTGTAAGGAAATTTTTCCTTGATCCTTGTTCCTTTTTTTATCATTTGATATTGAAAGGGTAGTAATTTTAAAAGGTAAAGTACTTTTATAATATTGTGCTAGTTCTTTTCTGTTGGTAATATCATTTTTAGTATTTAGCTTTTTTATTCCAATCTCGGCATTTAAATCATTATTATATTTTATTGTGTTATATATTGAGACACCAGAATTATGGGCGTTATTCAAAAATGTATTCCATTGGTTATTTGATGTTACCCATATAAATGTTGTTGCTGAGCCAATAAGAATTGATATAAAAACTAAAAGATAAGCTTGGTTTATGAGTGAATTGAGTTTAAAGAAATTATTCATTTTTAATGATTACTTCTGTAGAAAAAATGTATCCAACACCTCTTTCGGTTTTTATAAGACTAGGGTTTTTGCTGTCTTTTTCAATTTTAGATCTTAATCTACCTACTAACACATCTATAGCTCTACTTTCTGCATTGTTTAACAATGAATCTTGAGTTCTAGTGTCGTCAATAGAATTGGCAATTTCTTCTCTAGTTAGAGCTACATGGCTATTAGCAAGAAATACCTTAAGAATGGTAGTTTCTTTTTTTGATAAAGATATTTGAAATCCAGTTGGAGATATTATTATGTCTTTTTTCCCATTATAGATCCAGTCATTGAAGTGATAAACATTGGTGTTTCTTCTGTAGGCCAAAGAGGCAATTTTTGTTCCTCGTTTGAGTACAGCTTTAATTTTAGCTAATAAAATCTGTGGATTAAATGGTTTAGCAATGTAATCATCAGCACCAACCTCAAAACCCAAAAGACGGTCTTGATCTGCTGATAAAGCAGAAACAATAATAATAGGTATGTTATTGTTTTCTCTTATATTTTTGCATAATTTGATTCCATTATCATCACCAAGCATTACATCTAATAAAACTAAATCAATTCTTTGTGATTTTAATTGATCTGATAACTCTACAGCATTTTTTACTGCTGAAACCATAAAACCACTTTTTTGCAAAAAACTTACCATCATTTCTTGCATGTCTAAATCGTCTTCAACAATTAATATTCTATAAATAGTCATCAAGTTTCTGCTAAATTAAAATTGTCTTATCACTATCTTTTAGTAACACAATGTAACAAATGAACAAAAAAAAACAGACAATTTAATGATTTGATTAATTTGGAAGTTTAAAAAAAAAAATAAATGAATAGTGTTAATTCAACTTTTAAATTTAAATGGGGAAATCATATGTTTAAAAAATTAGTAGTTGCAGCGGTTGCAACTTCATTTACGTTAACAGCATCTGTATCTTATGCTGGTCCAAAGGCAGAGGTACTTCACTGGTGGACATCTGGTGGTGAAGCTAAGTCTGTCGCGGTTTTACAAAAAGAATTTTCAGAAAATGGTGGTTCATGGACTGATATGCCAGTTGCTGGTGGTGGTGGTGATGCTGCTATGACAGCTTTGAGAGCGCGAGTTTTATCTGGCAATGCTCCTGCTGCAGTTCAATTAAAAGGACCCTCTATACAAGAATGGTATGAAGAAGGTGCATTAGCTGATATAAGTGCTGTTGCAAAAAAGAATAACTGGTCCAAAGTGCTTCCTGCATCAATAGCAGGTCATATGAAATGTGAAGGAAAGTGGTGTGCGGCACCTGTTAATGTTCATAGAATTGATTGGATATGGGCTAACGCATCTGTACTTTCTTCAAACGGTTTTGGTATGCCAAAAACATGGGACGAATTTAATGCTACAGCTAGAGCATTACAAGCAAAAGGAATTATTCCTTTAGCTCATGGTGGTCAGGCATGGCAAGATGCTACTGTTTTTGAAGCAGTTGCACTTGGAATAGGTGGAGCAAATTTCTTTCACGATGCTTTTGTAAAACTAGATAAAAAAGCTTTACAATCAGACACTATGGTTAAAGTTTTTGATCAAATGAGAATTATGCGTGGCTTTGTTGACAAGAACTTTTCTGGAAGAGATTGGAACCTAGCAACTGCAATGGTCATGAATGGTGAAGCAGCTTTCCAAATTATGGGTGACTGGGCTAAAGGTGAGTTTTTAGCTGCCGGTAAAGTTCCTGGTAAAGATTTTTTGTGTGCATCTACTCCTGGTGAAGGGTTTTTATACAACGTAGATAGTTTTGCTATGTTCAAGGTAAAAGGTTCTGAGCGTCAAGACGGTCAAAAACTTCTTGCAAAATTAATTGTTGGAAAAAACTTTCAAAAAGTTTTTAATCTTAACAAAGGATCAATTCCTGCGAGAACAGACGTAAGTCTTAATGAGTTTGATCATTGCGCACACGTATCTGCTGCTGACATGAATGCAAGTTCAGTTGGGGGTACCTTGTTACCAAGTTATGCTCATGGAATGGCTTTAAGAGGTGCACAAGCTGGAGCTATTACAGATACAGTAACAGCACATTTTAATTCTAAAATGTCTTCAAAAGATGCTGTAGCAATGCTCGTAAAGGCAATTGACAACAGTAAATAAATAAAAGTTAAATAACTGTTTCCAACTAACTTTGGAAACAGTTATTTTTTTTGGAATTGACAATGTCAAATTGGCTTGAAAAACACTTACCTAAGATTGTCTTAGGACCTTCATTCCTTGCAATAATTTTATTTGTATATGGTTTTATTGCATGGACTGCTTGGATATCATTTACCAAGTCAAGACTTATGCCTAAATATGATATTGTTGGTTTTATTCAATATGACAGGTTATTCGACTCCCCAAGATGGGATGTAGCCATTGATAATTTATTTATTTTTGGATTTTTATTTATTCTAATATCAATGTTTTTGGGACTACTGATTGCAATATTTCTAGACCAAAAAATACGTATCGAAGGTGCGTTAAGAACCATTTATTTATATCCAATGGCTTTATCTTTGATTGTAACTGGTACAGCTTGGAAATGGATTTTAAATCCGGGTTTGGGTTTGGAGGCAGTCGTTAAAAGTTGGGGTTTTACAAACTTTACGTTTGATTGGGTGATAAATCCGGATTTTGCAATTTATACTGTTGTTATTGCTGGAGTTTGGCAAGCCTCAGGATTTGTTATGGCTCTCTTCCTAGCAGGATTAAGATCTGTTGATCAAGAGATAATTAAGGCTGCTCAAGTTGATGGTGTACCTACTTTTAAAATTTATTCTGCAATAATAATTCCGTCTATGGCGCCAATTTTTCTTTCAGCTTTCATAGTGTTAGCTCATTTAGCGATAAAAAGCTTTGATCTTGTAATTGCCTTAACGGGAGGGGGGCCAGGCTATGCAACAGATCTTCCAGCTACTTATATGTATACAATGGCCTTTTCTCGGGGAGATATAGGTCAAGCAGCGAGCTCAGCAATTATAATGATGTTGGT
>JADHQW010000115.1 GCA_016777705.1 Alphaproteobacteria bacterium
ACATGGATAGAGCAATGGGTTCATAGGTTTTTGTCTTTTTTTAATGTTTTTATTTGTGTCTTTACTTATTATTAAAATGAAATAAATAATTTTTTTGGAGTTTTTATTGAATATAGAACTTTGGCTTAATAATTTAGATTTAAAAGAATATATTGATACTTTCAAAGAAGAATCTATTGATATGAAAGTTCTTCAGGAATTAACATCTGACGACCTTAAAGAAATTGGCATTAATAAATTAGGTCATAGAAAGATAATTTTAAAAGGTATTTCTGATTTAAAAACAGAACAAAATAATAAAACCCTAAGTGATACTTCAAAAAAAGATGAATTATCAATTTTATGTAAATTTTTACCAAAAGTAATTTCAAGTCCTTTAACCGAATATATTTCTGAAACCAACCCAGGTATGAAGCTTTGGTTTGCTTGCGATACTACTGAATTATTAATACGTTTCTTAGTAATTTTAGGTTTAAGTGATCTAAAAGATAAAAATAAGTTAGACAATCAAATACTCAAGCAATTTTGGGGCAAAATTGAAATGCCAACACTGGGTGCTTGGATGGTTATGGCAAAATCACTTACAGATCATAAAAATAAATCTGAGTTGTTAGTTCCTGAAATGTATGAATTTATTAGAGGTCCTCTTACAGATTTGATGTATGGCTCTGAAAAACCAGGAACCCCAGAAACTTCATTTTTATCTTTAAGAAATAGATTGGCACATGGTGGTGGATTAAATAATAAAGAAGCTAATAGATTAATAAATAATTGGAAACAAAAATTTGAAAGTTGTTTGAATGAACTTTCATGGATTTCTGATGTTAGGTTATGTGGTGTTAAATCCGGTGAATTTATAAATCTTAATAATGAAGAAACAGATGTAGGTAAATTTGAAAACAGTAAAAATATAGACTTATCTTCTGATTCTGTATTCGTTTTAAGAAATAATAATTTCATAAATTTGTGGCCATTAATCTTGTTTGGCACCCCTCAGTTATCTTCTACAAAAGAAAACCTTAACAAAGATCCTGTAACTCAAATTTATGTAAGGAAAGATGTTATTAGACTCCAATTTACGCCTTTAGATGTAGAAGGGTATAGTCAAACAGAGAAAGGTGAGGATGCTATTAATGCCTTTAATTCTTTGTTTGATCTTGATAATAAAAAAAATAACGTTGATAAAAAATTTAAAATTCAGGATTTTACAAGTGAAATTATTAGAGATGCCTCTCAAATGGTTGGAAGGTTTGAAGATCAAAACAAGATTGAAGAAGCTATAAAATCATTAAATGAAGGTGTTATTTGGCTTACAGGCACTGCAGGTATTGGTAAGTCTTTTTTATCAGCTCGTCTTATGCGTGATCTAGAAGAAAATAATCAAAATACAAACACATTAATTTTATCATATAGATTTAAAATAGGAGATAATACCCGTTGCAACCGAGAGGCTTTTTCAGAGTTTATTAAAGAACGATTAATATTTTCTGATTTTTTAGAAATAGAAAAACTAAATGAAAAAGGTACAGCATTAGACAAACTAAAATCTTGCTTTGACAACCTTAAAAAAGAAAAAAGGTTATTAATACTTTTAGATGGTATGGATGAAATTAACATTCGTGATAAAGAGTTTACAAATGATATTCCTATATCTCTAAATTATCCAAATATTATATGGGTTTGTTTTGGACGACCAGAACCATCTTTAGAAGATTTATTTAAGTTAAAAGGTGCAACAATGCCGTTTCCTGAGGGTCTACCTCCAATGTCTTCAAATGATATCAGAGGAATGATACTAGAAAAAATAGGTCCTCTTAAAAAGAAATTATTATCAAATGATAAAGAGGCTAACGAAATAATAGTTAATCCTTTTATTGATCTGGTTGTAAATAAAGCCGAAGGTTTACCGCTATATGTTAAATATGTAATAGGCGATGTTCTTGCTAATCGTTACAGAGTTCTTGATGGCGAAGAGATATTACCTGATAGCCTTCATGCATATCATGAAAAACTACTTAACGGATTAGGTATAAGTGATTTAAAATTTATTTTAACCCCTTTAGCAGCTTTGTTGGCTGTAGCATTTGAACCACTTTCAATAAATGAAATTAAGAGTATATTTATTTACAAAAAATTTATCTCTAATGATCATAATGGAGAAAAATTAATTGAAAATGGATTGTCAGCTATTGCTCCAATGTTAAGAAGAGCGCCAGATCCAGAAGGGGAAGAAGGTTATACATTATTTCATTTTTCTTTGAGAGAACATATTTTAAAGAGCAAGGAAATGGCAACTAATGTGCAAAATGCAAAAGATACTTTTTGTGAACTTGCTCGTAAACCTGATGATCATGAAGAATTAAAAAATTACCTTTATAGAGCTGGAATTGATCATTTTATTGATACAAGAAAGTTTCAATTGGCAGGTAAAAAACTGCTCAATCTTTATTGGCTTTTTAATTTGTTTAATCTTAATAAAACTCCTTCAGATATAAATGGCTATTGGTCTCAATTACCAATAACTTTTAAACAAATGGATGCAGGTTACCTCGGAAAGCTTAAGGGGAAAGAATTTTCTATTGGTTATGCTCGAGGCGAATTTGGTACTGGTCAGGATTGGGTTAAGTTTATGGAAAACGAAGTTCAAGATTTAAAAAGTCAAAAATTTCATGAATCGTTTGAAGATACTTGGTTACTTAAACGTAGTAATAACTCTAATTCAGATTTAATGATTGATCTAGAAGATAATGAAGAGTTTAAAGAAGATGGTAATAAAAATGATGATACAAATTCAAAAGTCAAAAATGAAGATATTGATCTAGATAACATGGATCTAACTAATGAAGATATTTTAAATTTATTTGATGAAAATTTTTTAAATAAGGAAAATTCACCCCCTAAGACATATAAAGAATGGTGCGAACGCGTAAAAGACGATTATGAATTTATTGAGCCTATGAAAGAAACAGAAGTTAGATTGCCATATTATGAAAAGCTGTTAGATTTTTTTCTTTTATCTAGACTTTGCCACTCAGGAGTTGAGCTTAGTGTTAGAATTTGTAGATTACATATATTTAATTTGGGTGGGACGCATATAGAAACTATTATGTCTTTAAACCGTTTATCGTCATTTTATGCCTTAATGGATGGACAACTTACCGATTATAAGTACGATGAGTCACATTTATTCTATGATCCAAAATATGCTAATGTACAAATGTTTGGGCAAACCGGAGTTACGACTGACCCTCAACTTTCTTCAATTGGTCCAGATATTTTTCTTCATTGTTTGAGCTTTATATCTAATGAATATGGTCTCAAAAATCATTTTTTACCAAAATTATTACAAAATCCATATGTATCTTATCCAGAAGTTGGTAATTTAAACATTAAAGAAAACAAAAAATCTATAGAGAGTATTTCAGACTTACTGAAAGAAGTATGCAATTTTTCAATTAAAACTAGAGGAGAAAAACATCCCTCCTCATTAGTATTAAAACTTAATCTGGCTAACAGATTATATTTTGATATGAAACTTAAAGATGCACAATTAATTATCAAAGAAGTTTATAAAGAAATGTTGTCATTATTTAGTTTAAATGATGAGAGAACTATAAAAGCTCTACATATTGAAGGTAACATTGAATTTGAGCTTGGAAATTTTCAAGAAGCTAAAAAAATATTTAAAAAGCTAATTTTTGACACAGAAAGAAAATATACAAATGAGATAACAATAAATGAATGGCGTTCAAAATTAGCAATTATAGAATTAGTGTTCCAAAACTACGAAGCTGTTGAAAATTTATGTTATGAAGGATTGATATACTTTAATAATACTAATTTAGATAAATTTTTTTCTATCTCTGAAGATAGAATATTTTTGTTAATTGATAATTTATTAAAAGAATTTCGTTCTGGAATAAAAGCCCCGTCATTTTCATCTGAATATAAACCTGACGAGTTAGAAGACATCATCAATTTTTATTCTAGTAGAGGATTATTTGAAGTCTGCTTATTTATACTAAACAGTCAAGGGGATCATAAAAATTTTAAAATCAAAGAAATTTTGATATTAATGCGATCACTTAGTTTGCCAAGAATTTTTAGAACTAATATTAATTATTTATTTGACCTTATGACACCAAGACAACAAAGGTGTGTCCGTATGAGATATGGGTATGGTATGAACACGACGCATTCATTAGATGAAATAGCAACGCAATTTGAAGTAACTTCAGAAGAAATTAAAAAAAATATTTTTGATGGGTTTAAAAGTATAAAAATATGGGATTAATAGTTGCTCTATTATTCCCAATGTAATAATTCATATTCATGATCTAACCCTTTATTTTTTTTGTTAAAGCCAATCCAGTTTGTATTTGTTGAATTATAATCTATTAATTCAATAATTGATTTTACAAGTCTATGGTTTTGGTTACTTAATTCTTTTTCAATGTATTGTAATTTGTCTTTATAATTAATTTCCATTCTCAAATATTTTTCACTTGGATTAATAGTAACTAAATAGCAATCATCAAGTTTATAATTTGTGTTTTCATTAATTATTTTTTTAGCTAGATATCTCCAACCATTATTCCTTTCATTAGTATGATTTATACCTTGGCCTAAATAACTTCCAAAAACTTTAACAATATGTTTACTGAGCCTATCTTGAATATTATCATTGGCAATTCCAACATAGAATAATTTCAGATTAGTAAAAAACATCATATATATACCACTATAACAGTATTGTTCTGCATAGTTACTCTTCGGTTTGATATAATTTTTATAATTTTTTAGACTAGTTTCCCTGAAATTTCCTAAAAAGGATGGGAAACATCCGTTTTTTGTTTTCTTGTATTCACCATTCCATGAAGAACTATCACTAAAGAAAGAAAAGTGCTCTTTAAATTTTACTGGTTTGTTTACTTGATATTTCAAAAAAAAATCTCACAATTAAGTTGTGTAATATATAAATTTATAATTATTTGAAAAATAGTAATATATTTAATAAGTAATTAAAACAGAAAAAGCAGAAGGTAAAAACCAGAGAAGATGTGTAAGGTTGGATCAAAAGGCGAACCAACTGCAAAATCATTTAAGTTAGTTGCAAAGACTGCAAAGAAAGTTAAGAAGAAACAGCATAGGATATAACAGGTATGAAATAGTCTGTTAAAATAAATTTTGACTTGCAGATTGATAATTAGCAAATTTATTTAACAAAAGGATTGATTTATGAGGCTGCAAAAGTCTGTGCCTAAAAATAAAACTTTATATTTCAGTAATTTACAGAGCTATGCGACAGGTTCAATCCCAGTTAGTCCCACCATTTCTATCAAAATTAAATTTTTAAAAAAATGTTTTGCCCACATATTTTATCTTTACTTTTATTACAAAATATATTGATTATAAATTTTAAAATTTATTTTTATTATCTAGAATACAAATTAAGAATAAAATTTTGTTTCGGGCCATAGCGCAGCTTGGTAGCGCGTCCGTCTGGGGGGCGGAAGGTCGTGGGTTCAAATCCCGCTGGCCCGACCATATTAATAGAAGTTTTAAAATTAATTAAATTATGATATCAAAAACATTTCTAGATATAACTTTGTTAATTTAGAAATAAGCATTAAATACTTTTAACGTTTTTCACACCACTTAAGAATTAATTATTTTTTTAAAGATCATACATTTATGTCATTAAATTTTAAAAGTTCAAATACAGTTTTAGGAATTTCCTTATCAATAACTGAGGTGATTTGCACTATTACTATAGCTAGTTTAGTAAAGTTAATATCACCAAATTTGTCAGTATTTATGATTTTATTTTTCAGATATTTGTTCTGTGTTCCTCTTTTGTTAATCACAGGTTTTTCTCAACGGAAAAAAGATACATTTGTTATTGTGTCTAAATCTGGATTAGCCATTAGAACAATCACTGGACTTGGTTCTTTTGGATGCCTTTTTGCTGCTCTACAATTCATAGATCTTAGTCTCATGACAACTTTGTTTCAGACAATGCCAATTTTTATAACTTTGCTTGCCCCATTTCTTATAAAAGAGGTAGTAGGGTGGTTTAGAAGAATTATAGCTCTGATTGGTTTTTTAGGAGTTTTGATTATCCTAGATCCATTCTCTGAAAATTGGTTTCATTATGGTGTTGTTTTAGGTGTTTTATCGCCAATTTTTGGTGCATTAATGACGCTGTCTGTTAGAAAATTAAGTCAAACTGATCATCCAACAACCACAGCATTATGGTATAATATCTTTGGTGCATTAGTTTTCTTAATTATATGTATTTTAAATAAAGTTCAATGGCCACAATATAACGAGATATTTATTATTTTATTGGTAATTGGCTTTATTTCGAGTTTTCAACAAATTTGTTTGGCTTACAGTTTAAAATTAGCACAAGCTAGTATGTTAGCACCACTGAGGTATATTTCTGTCCCTATTGGAATTTTATCAGGTGTATACTTTTTTAATGAACAGTTATCTTCAACTTTCTTTATTGGAACTTCAATTATTATCATATCTTCATTAATCATAATTAAAAGAGAATCTATGATAAAAGAAAAAACATAAAAACTTAGTTTAAAAGCAACAAATGTATTGTAATTTATAAAAATGATGAGATCTTTATTCACCTTATTATATTTAATTGTTATATCTTCTAATTTAGATGCAAATGAAAATTATATAACTTTAAAAGAATTTAAAAATAATAGTGATAACAAAATTATTTTCATGAGACATTCATTAGCGCCCGGATATGGTGACCCAAAAAATTTTAATCTTAATGATTGCTCTAAACAACGGAATTTAGATAAAAGAGGAATAGAACAAAGTAGAATAATTGGTAATTCTTTTAAGGAAAATGATATTGTTTTTACTAAAATATTTTCTAGTTTTTGGTGTA
>JADHQW010000116.1 GCA_016777705.1 Alphaproteobacteria bacterium
TAACTTCAAGTGGATTTATGACATTAGGAAAGTCATTCACTCAAATATTTAATACAGATGTTTTCAATGGCTCTAGTATGGGAGCATGGGGGTTAGACGAATTAAGATGGACTAAACCGGTATACCCTGGTGACACCCTTAAAACTAAAGTTGAAGTATTAGAAAAAAAATTATCATCAAAAAACCCAATCAAAGGGACAGTAAGGTTAAAACAAACTGTTTCAAATCAAAACGGTGACATAGTTATGACTTGGATATCAAACTCAATGATTAAAGTTAAAACTAATTAATTCAAATTCATACAAATGCTTTAATCGCAGCTATTAAAGCTACACCATAGATAAACATCATAATAAGCATAGTATTTAAGGAAAAACCTTTCATGAAAGAAGCTTTAGCTAATTGACTAGCATGAAAGATCAAGTCTGGCCAAGTATATGATACAAAATCTCCTTGAGTAAAAATAACTTTAATTTTTCCATTTTCATCTACCACTGGAAGTCTTCGAAACCTGTCATTCGACATAATTCTTAACCAATCTAATACGTCGTCATTTTCGTTTGCCACTCTAGGGTTAGGTGTCATAATCTCTTCAAGTTTTGTTGTTTTAGGCGACATGTTATTTTTTACTAGTTTTTTTACAATATCTCTTTCAGTAACAATTCCTATAACTTTCTCTTTATCGTCAACTATAACTACTGATCCATAATTTTTTTCTGACATAATCTCAATTGCTTGAAAAACTTTGTCTTTTTTTAAAAAAGTAATAGGAACGGGTTTTGATTTAAATTCAGGCCTATCAATTAGCCTTGTACCTTTACGAATATCCAACTTTTATCCTCTTAAAATTAATTAATGATGATTTCAATTATCACAATGATAAAAAAAATTATATGAAAACTTAAATTAATTCTTAATCCAGCCAGAATAACCTTCATCCATGCTAAAAACTTTATCAAAACCATTCTGTATAAAGAAATTAGCAGCAGATTTACTAGAATTACCATGATAACAATATATCAAGATAGCTTCACTCTTATTTTTATTATTAATAAAACTATCTATATTTAAATCTTCAACATGAATTGCATTATCTATATGACCCTGTGAGAAAGAATTATAATCTCTGATGTCAATAATAGTTAAATTATTCTCATCAATGAGTTTTTTTGCTTCGTCTACAGATATACATTGAAAAGACATATTAATTTTATAGTGCTTCTATAATAACAGCTATACCTTGACCGCCACCAATACACATTGTAGCGAGACCATATTTTCCTTTACGCTGTCTTAATTCATAAATAAGTTTTGTCATAATTATTGCGCCTGTTGCTCCAACAGGATGCCCAAGTGCAATCGCACCACCATTCACGTTAACTTTTTCTGGATCAAGGCCTAATTGTTTATTTACAGCACAAGCTTGTGCAGCAAAAGCCTCATTTGATTCAATTAAATCTAGGTCTGAAACATCTAAACCAGCTTTGTTTAACGCCATTTTAGTTGCTGGAACAGGTCCCATTCCCATTTCATCTGGGTCTACACCACCAAAACCATAAGAAACAATTCTAGCTAATGGTTTCCCTTTTTTAGCTTTTTCTTCATTGGCAAGAATTAAAGCAGATGCACCATCATTTATTCCTGAAGCATTTCCAGCAGTAACAACACCATCTTTTTTAAAAGCTGTTCTTAGTCCAGATAAGCTTTCCATAGTAGTGTTTGGTTTGAGGTGTTCATCTATCTGAAAAATATCAATACCTTTTCTTGTTTTAATTTCAATTGGAAGAATTTGGTCTTTGAAAACGCCATCTTCAATAGCTTTACTAGCTCTCTGCTGGCTAGTTAATGCAAACTGATCTTGCATATCTCTGCTGATTTGATACCTACTAGATATATTCTCAGCAGTAATACCCATGTGCCCATGACCAAATGGATCATGAAGAGCACCCAGCATCATATCATGAACTTTCCCATCGCCCATTCTGGCTCCCCAACGAAAGCCTTCAACGATATGTGCCCCATTTGACATAACCTCAACACCACCAGCCATTGTAATAGAAGCATCTTCGAGAGCTAAGAGTTGAATGGCACTTATTATTGCTTGGAGACCAGAACCACACAACCGATTTACAGTTAATGCTGCAGAATCCTTCCTTAATCCAGATTGGAGAGCAATGACCCTACTTACATACATATCTCTTGGTTCAGTGTGAATTACATTTCCAAAAACAGCATGATCAATTTCTTTTGGATCATAACCAGATCGTGAAATAGCTTCTTTGGCAACTAAAGTTCCTAAATCAACCGGGCAAAAACCCTTTAATGTTCCACCAAACCCTCCGATTGCAGATCTATTTGCAGACATTATGTAAACGTTTTTCATATAAAACTTCCCTTCTAATATATCTATATTTTAATTTTCTAGAACTAAATCTAAATCGTCTAAACTTTTAAAAAACTCATCCACTCTACTTTCATCTACATCATTTATACTTGATGGCGACCAATTAGGTTTTCTGTCTTTATCAACCAGCATAGCTCGTACGCCTTCAAAAAAATCTCCTATTTTCAGGCACTTTTGTACCATTCGATATTCCATAATTAACTCGTCCTTTAAGCTCATTTGACTTGCTTCTCGAATTTGTTTTAAAGAAATTTTTAAAGATGTTGGTGATTTATGTTTCAACTCTTCAAATTGAGTATTGAAGAATTCATTATTCAATTTTGATAACGTTTCACACCTTTCAAAAATATCTTCAATTTTATCAAATGAGAACGCGTCTTTAATGATTTCTTCATGTGCTAATAAAACACTATCTTCAGTTTTTGGATTTGACGAAAAACTATTTATAACTGAAGTAACTTTATCATTAGTATCTGGCGAAGATGTGATTAATAAGTTTTTTAATTTCTCTATTTCAGTAGAAGCAACATAATTAGTTGCAAGATTTAATGAAATCAAATCATACGCTTTTAACTTTGCGCCAACAAGAGATAACCAGGCGCCTATCCCGTTGTCTAATTGACCTAATAACCAACCTCCTCCAACATCAGGGAAAAGTCCAATAGCAGTTTCAGGCATTGCAAACATTGTCTTTTCTGATGCAACCACGTGGCTTCCATGCATTGAAATACCAACACCTCCACCCATAGTGAAACCGTTGATTAACGCAATAAAAGGTTTTTTAAAATTACTTATTTTATAATTCAAAGTATATTCATCATAAAAAAATGATTTTGATAATTGAGTAGGTGGACCACCATCAGCAAGAACTTCTTTTCTTAATTTAACAACATCTCCACCTGCACAAAAAGATCTGTCTCCAGCACCTTCTATAATAACACAATTAATTTCTTCCTTTACTTCCCATAAATTGAGATATTGATTAATATTTTGAACCATTGGATAAGTTAAAGCATTTAGTCTGTCAGGTCTGTTAAGAGTTATAAGACCTACACCATTATTCTCATTAAATATTACTTCTTCTAACATTCTCACATTATCCTTTTTACCTTAATTATTTTTTAAATGTCGTGAAATTATTACTCTCATAATTTCGTTAGTTCCCTCTAAAATTTGATGCACCCTCAAATCTCTAACAAGTCTTTCTAAGGGAAAGTCTTTTAAGTACCCATAACCACCATGAATTTGTAGGGCCGTATTACATATTTCCGAACATATATCAGTAGTAAACCTTTTGGCCATTGCACAAAGTTTTGTAGCTTGAGGATTTTTATTATCTAAACTTGAAGCCGCTCTGAACACCATCAACCTAGATGCTTCTAATTCTGTAGCCATATCAGCTAATTTAAACTGGGTAACTTGAAATTGATCAATTGATTTACCAAACTGTTTTCTTTCTGCTGAATACATAATAGATGCTTCTAACGCTGCTCTTGCTCCCCCTAATGAACAAGCAGCTATATTTATTCTTCCACCATCAAGACCTTTCATAGCAATTTTGAAACCATCTCCCTCATTTCCAACTATATTATCAATTGGTATTTCACAATTATCAAAGTTAACCGTCGAAGTATGTTGACTATTCCAACCCATCTTCTTTTCCTGTTTACCAAAAGATAATCCTTTAGTTTCCTTCTCAACTAATAAACAAGAAACTCCATTTGCACCCTCACCACCTGTTCTACACATCACGGCAAAAACGTCGCTAGTTGGTCCTCCCGAAATAAAGCTTTTAGATCCATTTAACAAGTAATGGCTATTTCCTTTTTTTAATGCTGTAGTTTTTAACGCAGCTGCATCAGACCCCGAACCAGCCTCCGTTAAACAATAACTGGACATTATATCCATTGTAGATAATTTTTTAATAAATTTTTCTTTTAAAGTTTCTGATCCATGAGAATCAATCATCCATGTTACCATATTGTGTATAGTCAAATAAGCAGCAGTAGAAACACATCCTCGTGATAACTCTTCAAAAACAATTGCTGCGTCTAGTCGACTAAGCCCCGAACCACCGTGCTTTTCATTAACGTATATTGCCGCCAATCCAAGTTCAGCAGCTTTTTTTAGAGCCTCAACAGGAAAGATCTCTTCCTGATCCCATTCAGATGCATAAGGTTTGAATTCAGTTTCAGAAAAATTT
The DNA here is from genome assembly GCA_016777705.1 of Alphaproteobacteria bacterium. Lineage (GTDB taxonomy): Bacteria > Pseudomonadota > Alphaproteobacteria > Puniceispirillales > Marisalimonadaceae > Marisalimonas. Next base: position 4,608 of record JADHQW010000116.1, read on the forward strand.
TTAGCCATTTCTTTAATTGCTAACTGGTCTTCATTATATTCAAAATTCATCTAATGCCTCATTCAAATTATACATTTAATAGATATTAAATTTAATTAGAATTCAATATCATTTCTGATGCTTTTTCTGCAATCATTAATGTTGGCGCGTTTGTGTTACCTGAAGTGATAGACGGCATAATAGATGCATCAGCAATTCTTAAACCTTCAACGCCTCTAACTTTTAAATTTTCATCTGTTACAGAAGAATCACTTGGTCCCATAGCACATGTCCCCACGGGATGAAAAATAGTTGTACCAATATCTCCTGCAACTTTTTTCAGTTCTTCTTCTGATTGAAACTGTATTCCAGGCGCGTGCTCTTTAGGATTATACTTTTTCATGGCTGGCTGAGTGATTATCTTCCTTGCAAGCCTTATTGATTGAGCAGCAACAATTCTGTCTTTTTCTTCAGATAAATATCTTGGGTCAATATCTGGAGGTGATTTCGCATCTTTAGAATTTATATGAACGCTTCCCCTACTCTGAGGATTTAAATTACAAACGCTCGCAGTTAATCCTGGAAAATCATGAAGTGGATCTCCAAACTTATCCAAAGATAGTGGTTGAACGTGAAATTGTAGATTTGGGGTTTCATAAGATTCATCCGACATTGCAAACACACCTAATTGACTTGGTGCCATCGACATAGGTCCAGTTCTGTTTAAAACATATTCCAAACCAATACCAATTTTCCCCCAAAGTGAGTTAGCTTTTTGGTTTAAAGTCACAGCATTCTCTAGTTTGTAGATAACTCTCAACTGGAGATGATCCTGTAAGTTTTCCCCTACATTCACACTGTTTATCTTGGTTTGAATTCCTAAATCAGATAAAACTTTATTATTTCCTATTCCTGACAATTCTAAAATTTTAGGAGAGCCTATTGAACCAGCAGATAACACGACTTCTTTATTTACAAAAATTTTTTCTAATTGCCCATTTCTTGCAACGTCAACGCCTATTACTTTATTATTTTCTAAAATTAAATTATTAACCTCACATTTTTTTATAATATGTAAGTTTTTTCTATTCTTAATTGGTTTAATAAATGCTTTTACTGTATTCCAACGAAAACCTGACTTTTGGTTTACTTTGAAGTATGAAACCCCGTAATTATTACCATCATTAAAATCGTCTATTTTTGGAATGCCTGACTCCACAGTAGCTTCTTGAAAACTATCTAAAATATCCCAAGATAACCTTTGCTTATTTACTTTCCATTCTCCACCTGTTCCATGAAATTGATTTTTTCCACTAAAGTTATCTTCCATATCTTTAAAGTAGGGTAGAACATCGTCCCAACTCCAACCCTCATTTCCCATTTGTCGCCATTGGTCGTAGTCATTTGCCTGTCCTCTCATATAAATCATACCGTTTATAGAGGAACAACCCCCCATAACCTTACCTCTAGGATAATTCAAAGATCTACCGTTTAATCCATTTTGAGCTGTAGTTTTAAATAACCAATCAGTTCTTTTGTTTCCCATACAATATAAATAGCCAACAGGTATATGAACCCAGTGATAATTGTCACTTCCACCAGCCTCGAGTAATGCTACAGAATATTTGCCATTTGCTGACAACCGATTCGCTAAAAGACATCCTGCAGTACCTGCTCCAACTACAATAAAATCAAATTTTAGGGACATAAAAAATTCCTTTTCAAAATTCTACCAATAAGGAGAATATTATTAAACTATGATATTTGATCTAGGAAATATTTACTATGTTAAAAATAAATTTTTAAAGTTTTTCTTTAAGCAATATAAAGTATTTTTAAAAGAGGAAATTATGAGTTTATCAATTGATACATTTGAAGATCAAGATATTTTTATCGCAGATATTTTATCTAAAAATAAAATAATAGCTATGGTTGGTGCTAGTAAGAATTGGAAGCGACCTTCTAACTTTGTGATGAAATATCTACAAAAATATGGTTTCACTGTTATACCTATTAATCCTGGTAATGCAGGACAATATATACTTAACGAATTATGCTACGCATCTCTTCAAGAAGTACCTATTAAAATAGATATGGTTAATATATTTAGACCTAGTGAATTTTGTGCTTCGATAACTAAAGATGCCATAAACATTGGCGCTAAAACTGTTTGGATGCAGTTAGGCATTAAAAATGAGGAAGCTATTAATTTAGGCAAAGA